>JAACFO010000248.1 GCA_009937425.1 Gammaproteobacteria bacterium | reverse complement strand
AGGGCAATAATGCCGTTCTTGTCATCAGCCGTCAGTCGATCGGGGTCCGAGCCCGGCTCGGGTGTCGCATTCATCACGGCCAGGACGGTTTGACCGGCCATGTCCGGGTGCCCCAGCCCGACGACGTGCCCGTACTCATGCAATACCGTACGCCGAAAATCATAAACGACGACGCCGCCTGGAGTGACGCGGGTCGGACCGTCGTATGCATCCCAGTCTAGAGCGGTGTTGAACCGGACATCTGTATCAAGGATTGCACCTTGGCCTCCTGTCAGATACCAGGTACGGGTGATGGCAATTGCATCTCCGAATCCCAGTCCACAATTGTCGCTGTCCCAACCAGAATTCACCTCGCCGTCGGGCGCCCCACATAAGCTGCCGCCTCGAGGCACGCCGGTGAAGAAAAACGTGGATCCGACGACCGCGTTCCATTCCTGCAGTGTCTGCAGTGCATTCTCGTCCCAGGAACCGCTGCCATTGCCGGCAATGAATCCCGGGGGGAAAGCTCCAAACCCCACGAATACAGTCACGAAAGAACTCAATCTGGTAATCGGCGTGCCGCTTGTCTGGTTCGACACTGGATCGCCATCACTGTTTAATGACGCGAAGGCAAATCCGAATGATTGCCTCGGCAGGAACACGCAAGACAGCACCAGGGCCAGACCGCACACAACCCGTCCCATGTTGGTTGTGCCACGTCGGACCATTGGGCTCACGGCATCGGTGACCACGAAGAATCCCCCTGCAGTGGACTCAATTATCTGCCTGGCACCAGCGCTGCGCAAGCACGCCGGAAGTGCAGCGTTATGTCCCTTCGAGAACCGTTAGCACGCATGAACCCGGGATGGTATGAACACTTTCCATCCCATCATCGGTCTCTTGTAGAAGCGGACCCGTTCCGACGGATCATGCTAACGTATCGTTTCACTTTCATGCCGCCTGATAAAGAGAGAGCACACTTCATGAATTATCTGACCCGTCACCTGTCCCAGCTTGGCGCAAGTGTTGTCGCCATCCTGATTTCCTTCGCCGCCGCCGCCGACAACGCCACGCCCTTTCCCGGCACCCACGTTATCAAAACCGGGCATTCCTATACGGCCATGGTGGAAAAACTCCCCAAGGCCGTCGCAAAGAACAAGATGGGCGTAGTCGCCAGGGCCAGCGCAACCCTCGGCGCAAAGAAAATCGGCGTCACTATCCCGGGCAACATGGTGGTAATGGTTTTTCACCCGAAGTTTGCCGTAAGAATGCTCGAAGCAAGTGTTGCCTCGGGCATCGAAGCGCCGTTGCGCTTTTATATCACGGAGAACTCGGACGGAACGACGACGCTGACCTATCGTGACCCGAGCAGTGTGTTCGCGCCTTACGAGAGCAAAGAGTTGGACAAGATGGCGAAGGAGCTCGATGGGATATTCGCGAGCATCGCGGCGGACGCCTCATCCTGACGGTCGTAATAGCCTGGAAATGACACGGGGCCGGATGAATCCGGCCCCGTTGGATGGAACTCCGAGCCTGACTCAGGTGGTCTTGCAGGGATTCTTGGCCGCGCACGGATTGCAGGGATTGCAAGGATTCTTGGCCGCACACGGATTGCAGGGATTGCAGGCTTTCTTCGCTGCGCAGGGATTGCAGGGATTGCATGCCTTCGCTGCGCAGGGATTGCAGGGATTGCACTTTTTCGCCGCACAGGGATTACACGGATTACAGGATGCAGCCAGAATCAGCGGGTTCGGCGTCGCCGTCGGGTTGACGGCGTCGGCGATCACCACGGTGGACGCAGACACAGCGAACACACCGCCGATTACCGCCGCGTAAAGTGGCTTGCGATTAATGTGATTAGGTTTTTGCATCGTTTCTTCCTCTAGCTTGATGTTTTGATGATTTCGACGATCAGCCCGCCGACACTTCCAGCCTGTAGTCCGGTGTCGGGTTGAGTGGGCAGGAGTAAACATAACTTCCAGGCTTCAACTCGATGGCGTAGTCCTGGGTTTTGCCGGTAGTCAGCCCACCGCCGGAAACACTCGGCAGTGTTGCGTAGTTGAATACACCGGCGCCGCGCAGATAAAAACCCAGCATGTAGGGCACGTTTTTATTCGTCACTCGAAAAATGCGTTGCTCGCCGTTCATTGTGTTGATCGCCTCGCAGTCTTCCTTACTGGTGGTCTTGAAGCCGTGATCGATCCCATTCTCGCTCTCCAGAAACTGACAACCTGTCTGGGTGAGTTCGATCACCGTCGGCCCCTGACCCGCCTGTGCGCTCCCCGTGAGGCTCGCGACCGCTAATAACGCCGCGGTCAGGACAGAACTCAGATGATAACGATGCAAAGTCACAACTCTCTCCTTGTGGGCCCTGCGGGCCCTCGTGGGGCCCTGAGGGATCCAATTCCCAATTCACCGGTGACCAGTATTCGTTATCTGAGAGGCCTAATCCTCACGGAAAGTTCACATCAATAAGAGACCGGGATCCTGGCGATTTGCTTTCATCCATGGACGTCAAGCCAGGGCTGCGCGAACGGCCGCCAGCTGCTCGTCCACAGAGACGGGCAGCCAGCCGGTGACCTCGAGCTCACGGTCCTCGTACACATCCACGCCGGGATGGTCCTTGACCCAGGCGTCGACCACCGCATCCCTGTGCTCCAGAAGTGCCGCGATCTGGGGCTTGAACAGGCACATCATGGCGGTCATCCAGCGGTTCGTGGGCCATGACGGGTTGGCGTGATCGATGCGGAAGCGGTCCACCATGTCGATGACGTCGGCGGCCCGGTACCAGGCTTCCGCCGTCACCCAGCGATTGGTGGCGAACAATCCGATGGGAAAGCCGCGGGGATCCATGGAAATGGCGATGAGATGCGACAGGGCCTCATCGCCGGTTGGCCAGGGTTCGTCGCCATCGTAGGGCACCGGTTGTACGTTCTCGGGTATCGCCCCGGAACGCAGGAAGGTGTGGAAGTGCCCGTGCTCGCCCTGATCCTCCCGGTGGGAATGGTAGTAGTACTGGGAGCTGAATTCTTCGTCGTAAATGTCACCCTTGGGGAAGTGATCGTACTCGTAGAAAGTGCCCTGCCCCTTGAGAAGCTCTCCGACGATGTTCAATCCGCCCTTTGCGAGCACCCGGTAGCATTCGAGGATCTCGTATCCCGCCACCAGCATGTCGTCCAGGCGCCCGCGCTCCAGGGTGTCGATGGCGGCCACCTCGGGGGGACCCAGACGAGAATCAATAACATCAGTCATTCGCGCACCAACCTGAATCCGATCAATATGTGTTTCAGCGTCACGGGACGGCTGTGCCGGGCCGCCGGCCGGCAAACGCCGCAGCCTTTGTCGTCCCAGGACCCGCCTTTGACGATGGCCCTGCCGCTGCCGGCGAAAGTCCCGGTCCATTCGAAGACCTGCCCGGCGCCGTCCAGTATGCCAAAAGGACTGGCGCCTGCCGAAAAGGTTCCAACCGGCAGGGTATCGAAGGGGCCGTTGTCATGGCTGTTCAAGCGATCCGCCAGATACTCGTCGCCCCAGGGAAAGCGCCGGCCATTGCTGCCCCGCGCGGCTTTTTCCCACTCGGCCTCGTTGGGCAAACGCCAGCGCCGCCCGGTACGCCGGCTCAACCATTGCGCATAGGCGACAGCATCGGCGTGACTGACCAGCACCACCGGGTGCAGCTCGCGGCCCGCTGGAGGCAGACCATTGCGCCAGGCATGTCGCCGGGTGCGTTCGAAGGGATGGATGAGCCCGTAAGAAGCCCAGGTGACCGCATCCACGTCCGGTGGTCGGTGAGACGTGTCGGCGACGAAGGCGGCGAACTCGCGGTTCGTGATCGCTGTGGTGGTGATGGAAAACGCCGGCAGCTCGCGGCTCGCGCGCTTCGGCTCATCGGCGTACCAACGCTGCTCCCGGGTGATGCTGTGACCGTAGGCGCCCTCGTCCAACCCGTAGGCCGCTTCGCGTTCGGCCTCGTCGGAACCCATGATGAAGGCGCCGGCGGGGATCGTCACTAACGGCGGAATCGCCTCATGGGACGCAGCCACGCCTGGCGCAGCCCATGGGAGAGCCGGCAGACTCAGGGAAAGCCAAAGAGGGGCAGCGCGAAGAAGTGCCGCGACACTTTTTCGCGCTGCGGTGAGCGGTGCCCGCGCGGCGCGCGGGCCCGTGCTGTTGCCCTTCAGACTAGCTCGTCTTGCAGGGATTCTTGACTGCGCAAGGATTGCAGGGATTGCACGGATTTTTCGCCGCACAGGGATTACATGGATTGCAGCCCTTCTTCGCCGCACAGGGATTACACGGATTGCATGCCTTCTTCGCACCACAGGGATTGCACGGATTGCAGGCGCCCTTCGATACTTTGCAGGGATTGAATCCTTTTTGCACCTGCGCCGAGTAGGCGGTCATCGCGGCCAGTTCCTGGGAGCCCCACTTGAACGGCTTCGCCTGCATGGGTACCACCATGCAGAACTGCACCATCTCGTCCAGGTGAATGGGTCCGACCCCCGCCCTCTGGGTCGCCATCGCCACCTTGTGGGGATAGGCTTGCGCGAATGTGGCGTTGAGCGCCGCGCCACCAACGTGACAGGACTGACATGCCAGTCCGCTGTTGCCCAATGTGGTGTCGTTCCAGAGCGCCTTGCCCTGGCTGACCAGTGCCGCTGTGGCTGCTGCCGGGGCACCTGCGCCCGCCGGACGCACGAAGTCCTTGGCGGCGACTTTTGCACCACCGCAGGGATTGCAGGGATTGCAGCCCTTGGCGGCACACGGATTACACGGGTTACAACCCTTCTTAGCCGCGCAGGGGTTACAGGGATTGCACGGATTCTTGGCCGCGCAAGGGTTACAGGGATTGCAGCCCTTCTTCACCGCGCAGGGATTACACGGATTGCAGCTCGCGGCCAGCATCAAGGTGGGATGCTTGGCGGCCGGCGGATTGGTCGCCACGCTTCCCGCCATCAGCACCTGGGACGACGACACCGCCACGATACCCCCGAGAATTGCCGCGACGATGGGTTTGCGATTGAAATGACTTGGCTGTGGGATGTTAGACATTAGTTACCTCCTGGTGTCGGGTCCCTTGGTACTGTGCGTTTGTGGACCCGGGATCACTTTTTTTGCAGACACCACCCACAGTCGTGGGGGGACGCCTATGGCTAATGACCGGCATCCCATGGAATATATTCCCCCGACGCCGCTCCCGGCCGCTCAGTCGGCGGCCCGTTCGAGTCCGTAGGGTGTTTCGGCATCCTGCCCGCCCAGAGTGCGATTGAAGTAGTCGAGCATCTGCTGGTTCAAGCGGTGATGGAAGGCAATTCGGTCAAAACCGGGCCGATCACGGCAGATGTCCGGATCTTCCTCGATGAGGGCCTCGGGGCATGGTGCCAGGAAGGCGTAATGTCCCGCGCCTTTGACGATTCGATACTCGGGAACCAGGGGTAGCGCGCGCATGTACGGTTCCACGTGGGTATCGGCGCGCAGAATGTTATCCATCTCGGCGCGGTACAGCCGCACCTGGGCAGGCACCCGGTGCAATCGGTCCCGGTCGAAGAGGAAACCGAATGCCGGCGCCATGAGCACGGCGGAAACAACAGGCAGCGCGTACTCCGGCATGTCCTGCTCACGCAGCGTGTTTACCGTGAGCTCCCAATGAGGCAGGAGAACCGGATCATCGGGATTCCAGTGCGCGTGCTCGGCGAAGCGCTCGAAATCCGGCCGCCCGCCCATGAGCACCGTGACCGTGTAGGCGCCCTCGGCAAACCCCATGGCGGCGAGGCGCTGGGTATCGATGATGCTGCCGTACTTATGCGTGCCGAGCAGGTATTCCTCCAGCAGCTTCATGTGGTGGGGCCGGCCCAGCAACTGCTGCGCCCCCAGGTAGCCGCCCAGATCCTGGAAGTTGTCCCCGGGATGGGTCAGGGAGGCGATGACGAACCCGTGCCGGGCGAGAAACTCAGCACTGTCATGGTGGGCGCCATACCAGGCGCCGGAGCCGTGGGAGAGAAGAATCAACGGATAGCTGCCCGGGGCCGGCATCGCGTCCCGGGCTACCAGGAAGGTTCGCGACTGCTCCGAGACCCGGGCTTCCCGTGCCTTGGTGGGGTACCAGATCCCGGCGGTGATGCGCTCGCCGGTGGCCGGATCGCCCACGGTAACGCGGCTGAATCCCGCCAGGTACGGCGTTTCGACGCTGTCAGTCATTGCTCGACGCCGGGCAACCACATGAGATCGGTGCCGCCGGGCTCGTAGCCGGCCTGCTTGATCAATGTCGTCACCTGACCCCGGTGGTGGGTTTGGTGGTTGAAAAAATGCAGCAGCACATGGCGAAAGGGGAATACGTGCTCACCGGGATTGACCATGGTGGTAAAGCGAAAGTCCCTGGTCAGCTCCTGTTCGTCCAGAGACGCACTGAAGTCGAGTATGTCGCTGTCGGTTTGGGTTCGTTGCTCGCGCAGCTCATGGAAATCCGCG
>JAACFO010000247.1 GCA_009937425.1 Gammaproteobacteria bacterium | reverse complement strand
CCCCTTTGGGGGAGAGGGTTGGGGTGAGGGGGGGTGGCTTCGGTGAGCCCCCCTCACCCTGCCCTCTCCCCCAAAAGGGGGAGAGGGGGGATCGACATCTTAATCGTTGAACTCCACCCAACCGCTGCCGAGCACCACGGCATCGCGTTCCAGTGCGCGGGATCTAAAAGAAAGACCTCCGTTGCTGTTCCACATTTCAGTACGAATGGTTTCGCCAGGGAATACCGGTGCGGTGAATCGTACGGATGTGCTGCGTATGCGATCGGGATCATAGTCGCAGCAAGATTTCAAAATGGCATGACTGGCTACGCCGAAAGTGCACAAGCCATGAAGTATCGGGCGGTCGTAGCCGGCCGTGCGGGCAACTTCCGGGTCGGCGTGCAGAGGATTGTAATCGCCGTTCAAACGGTACAGTAAAGCCGCCTGGGGCAAAGTTGCCAGATCGCAGACATAATCCGGGGCACGAACAGGTATCGCGCGCCGTGTTCTGTCGACCTCGCCGATGCTTCCGCAACCGCCGTCACCACGGCAGATCGTGGTCTGCATCAGAGTGCACACAGGATCGCCACTGTCCTCGTTGACGACGCGGCGTTCCAGATAAACATTGGCGCCCCTGCCTTCACCGCGATCGAAGATGGCCTTGACCTTCGTGTGTCCTACCAGTGTTCCTTCCACGGGAAGCGGCTTGTGAATTGTGAACTTCTGTTCGCCGTGCAAAATGAGCCGCCAGTCCATTCCGGTCTCCGCGGCCTTCATCCAGAAACCGGGGTGCGCGAGCACGTTGGCCATGGATGGCATGGCGCGAAGCTCCGGCTCATAGACGAACCGCAGCTCGTCCACGTTGGTGGGATTCCCGCCTACGCCGACACCGAGCGCGTACAGCATGCAATCTCGACGGGTAAGCGTCTGCTTCGCCGCGGGGATCTCGAAATTCATGAGCTGCTCGGCGTCGAATGGCATATTGATCTCCCGTGAGATTCCTACACAGGATCCCAGCTGAACACGTCCGCCGAGACATCCAACGGGTAAAAATCCGCCTGCAATGCCGGTAGTGCATGCTCGGCGATGGTTTCGGGCGTCCAGCCTTCGCCGCGGTGCACGGAGCGAATCGGCCGCGGCTGGCTCATCAGGAAAATCTCGTTGTTGCGCACGGCGAATATCTGTCCGCTGACTTTCGCGGCCGCGTCGCTGGCAAGAAAGACCGCCATGGCGGCTATCTTGTCCGGGGTCATGCGGCGCAGTTTCTCGACCCGCGCTTTCTGTGCCGGCGTGTCCGCGGGTATCGATCCGATCATGCGGCTCCAGGCAAAGGGCGCAATGCAGTTCGATCGCACATTGAAGCGCCGCATATCCAGTGCGATGGACTTCGAAAGTCCCACGATGCCCATCTTTGCCGCGGAGTAATTGGCTTGCCCGACGTTGCCCACCAGCCCGCTGGTGGAAGTGAAGTGCACGAAACAACCGCTTTCCTGTTCGCGGAAGTGCAACGCCGCAGCCTTGCTGACATTGAAACTCCCCATGAGATGTACGTCGATGACAGCCTGCCAGTCCACGTGGCTCATGCGATGAAAAATTCCGTCGCGCAGAATGCCCGCGTTGTTCACCACCACGTCGATGCGGCCGAATTGCTCGATGGCGCTCTCCACCATGCGCTGAGCGCCGGCAGGATCGGCAACGCTGTCGCCATTGATGATCGCACTGCCCCCTGCCTTCTCGATGTCGGCGACCGTCTCCCCGGCAGGACTCGCATCCATACCCTCGCCGTCCACACCGGCACCCAGATCGTTGACCACGACGCTGGCGCCGTGCTTCGCCGCCAGCAGTGCGATCTCGCGTCCGATGCCACGCCCGGCGCCGGTTACAACGGCCACCTTGCCTTCGAGCATGCGTGAATCTGCCATTTATTCGCCTCTCCCAACGGGGGAACTGCCGTTATCGTGTTGATAGGTGGCGCCGGCCGACAACATGGCGTCGATATCCCCATCCCCGAAGCCGGCCTCGGCCAGGATCTGAACGCTATGCTCCCCGAGCCGGGGAGGCAAGCGCCGAAGCCCGCCCGGGGTAGCGGAAAACATCGCCGAGGGTCCGGGGAAACGCAGCCGGCCAAGTTCCGGATCCTCATGCATTTCCCAGAAGTCCCCCGCTATCAGGTGCGCATCCTCGGGAAGTGCATCGGGATCGTGGACCGGCATGGCGGGGATGTTGGCGGCGTCGAGGGCCTGCAACCATTGAGCGGAAGTACGCATGAGCAGCACTTTCGAGAGGTCCGCGTACAGGGCATCAATATTCTCCAGACGCTTGTTCAAGGATTGGTAGCGTGGGTCCGCCGCCAGGTCGGGACGCTCGGCAAGGGCGAAAAATGCCTGCCACTGGCGATCAGTGTAGGGCAACACACCGATGTAGCCGTCCTTGGTCGCATACGGGCGGCGATCCGGTGAGAGGGTGCGGGGATAACCCGTGCGGCCGCGGGCAGGCTCGTAAACCCGCCCATAAAGGTGCTCCACCATGTTGAAGTTCACCATGGTTTCAAACATCGGCACCTCGACACACTGACCCTGACCGCTGCGTTCACGATGATAAAGCGCCATGACGACGGCGTTGGCCACCGCCATGCCGGTAATTTTGTCCGCCACCGCCGAGGTCACATAGCGTGGCGCGGCGTCGCGATTCTGCAGCGCGGCCAGACCGGAAGCGGCCTGGATCATGTCGTCGAAAGCGGCCTTGTTTCCGTACGGACCCGATGCCCGGAAGCCATAGGAACCGCAGTAGATGATATCGGCCCGCGCCTCGGCGAGGCTCGCGTAGTCGAGGCCGAGTCGCGCAATCGCCTGGGGGCGCATGTTGTGCACGAACACGTCGGCCTCGGCGGCCAGGCGCAGTAGCGCCTGGCGGGCGACATCCTGTTTCAGGTCCAGAACAATGCTGCGCTTATTCCTGTTGGTGCCCAGAAAAACCGCACCCATGCCGTCGGCCGGCGGCGGGCCCACGTCCCGGGTCGCGTCTCCAAGGGGTGATTCCACTTTGATCACATCGGCACCCATGTCACCGAGGATCTGAGTGGCGAAGGGCCCCAGCAGGATCGTGCTGAGATCGATGACACGTACCCCGGTGAGGGGACCGGCGGCCCGAGTCGAAGAATCGTTGTTCAATGCCACAAACCTAATACGACTTCGGCAGGCCCAGCACGCGCTCGGCGATGTAGCACAGAATCAACTGCGGGCTGACCGGCGCGATGCGTGGAATCAGCACTTCCCGCCAGAGACGCTCCACATGAAACTCCCGCGCATAACCCATGCCGCCGTGGGTCATGACTGCCCGTTCGCAGGCCTTGTAGGCGGCCTCGGCGCCCAGGTACTTGGCGGCATTGGCCTCGGCGCCGCAGGCCTGACCACTGTCATAGGCCCAGGCAGCGCGCATACACGCGAGCCACGCAGCTTCCAGCGCCATCCAACTGTCGGCCAGCGGATGCTGAATCGCCTGGTTCTGGCCAATGGGTCTGCCGAAAACCACGCGATCCCGGGCATAACGGCTGGCAAGGGCGATGGCCCTTTGCCCGATGCCGACGGCTTCGGCGCCCACCAGGACACGCTCCGGATTGAGTCCGTGAAGAAGGTACCGGAAGCCCATGCCCTCCTCGCCGATGCGGTCCTCTACGGATACCGGCAGGCCATCGATGAAGACTTCGTTGGAGTCCACCGCCGCGCGGCCCATTTTTTCGATCTCCCGCACTTGCATGTAGTCGCGATCAAGATCGGTATAGAAAAGCGACAAACCCCGCGTATGCCCGGCGGCCTTGTCGTAGGGAGAGGTGCGCGCCAGTAACAGGATCTTGTCGGCACGACCCGCGGTGCTGGTCCAGATCTTCTTACCATTGACGACATAGCCGTTGCCGGACTTCTCCGCCATGGTGCTGATGCTGCCGGTATCGAGCCCGGCATCCGGCTCCGTGACACCAAAGCACACCGTGGTACGCCCGGTTATCACATCCGGAAGCCAGCGTTGCTTTTGCTCGTCGTTACCGAAGACGACGATGGGATGCGGCCCGAAGATATTGATGTGCACGGTGGACGCCGCGCTCATGGCGCCCGCGGACCCGGCGATTGTGTGCATCAGGATGGCGGCTTCCGTGATGCCAAGCCCCGAGCCGCCGAATTCCTCCGGCATGGCGATGCCGAGCCAGCCACCCTCGATGAGGGCCGCGCGAAATGCCTCGGGGAAAGTCCCTGTGCGATCGCGTTCGAGCCAATAGTCGTCGTCGAAGGACGCGCACATGCGCTCCACCGCTTCGCGGATGGCCACCTGTTCCTCGCTCAGCGAGAAATCCATGACTCAGCTTTCCTCC
>JAACFO010000093.1 GCA_009937425.1 Gammaproteobacteria bacterium | reverse complement strand
TCACGTCACCCATTCCGGAATGATGCCAAAATACCGACAATGCCGAATACATATTCAGGATCAGAAAATCTTCGAAGGAAAGTGTGTTGTTCTCCACCACGAGTTCTTCGGTTTCCGCGATCACCTCTCCATCGACATCAATGATGCAACCCTGGGCAAGGCGATGCATGACCTTCATGCCGAATCGATCGCGGGATTCCTGCGAATAGAGTTCCGTGCCCGGGATCAACATGAGACTGAATACATCCACTTTCTCTACGCCCCGGCGATGAAGCGTTTCCATGTTCATCTTGACAGATGGCAAGTCCTCCCCGGGAAGACCCACGATAATATCCGATGCCGTCAATAAGGATTTTTCCCGGGCATAGACCGTTAGCTCCTCGTAAGTCTTGAGCTTGATGTTGTCGCGCTTGATGTTCGCGAGTACTTCTTCGTTCAGGGATTGTATTGCCAGCAGAAAGCGGACCTTTTTTCCCAGAACTCGGCCGATGTCGATGGTTCTACGGCTGGAATTTTTCGTATACCAAAGTTGAATATGCGCCGGATATCCATGCCGTTGCCACAAGCTCTCAATTTTTTCTGCTATTTCGAGATCCCGCTTCAGAATGCCGAAATTGGCATCGGCAACAGTCAGATTGTCGTTATCCCGCACGCGTTCGGCGATGTACTCCAACTCCTCCATAACGCGATCGAGGCTGAACCGATTAACTTTCGATACGGTGGCTGAGCCCCAGTTACAGTAAGTGCAGGAAAAGGGGCAACCGCGATTAGTTTCGATTACCGGTGCGTACCCGTTACGGATGAATGGATCGAGCCACCCTCCCAGATGCGGTGACGGGATTGTATCCAGATCACGCCGTCGTACCCGACGGCCGCCGTCCACATAGCAATCGTCGCGAAGATACGCTACACCCGGTTCTTCCGCGTCCAATCCACCGCCACCGAAAAGCTTCTCCATGAGCGCAACCATGGTCGTCTCGCCTTCGCCGTGGATATAGTAATCGATGGACGGATGCGCTCGTAGATACTCCGCGGCAACTTCCGGCTCATCGATTTGAAAGTGCGGCCCGCCTTGAATGGTGACCGCGCTCGGCTGCAACGTCTTGGCAATCTGCAAATACTTGTTTGACAGCCGCGTGTTCCAAACGTAGTTCGTCGCGGCAATCACATCGTAGCGCTCGGACCGAAACCGGGAAAGAACCTCATCGCGATCGCGCACGAGCTCGATCTGGCACCCCTTTCCGAACTGGTCGTCCAGGGTGGCCGCAATGTAGCCGAGGGCGAGAGGAGCGGACCAGAATGGTGTATGGCGTCCATACACCGGGTCCACAAGCAATACGCGAAATGGTCGGACGCTCGCGTTCATCTACTACTTCCTCTCAATGAGTTCGGACTGCGCACGGATTGGAGATTATCCTTCAATGCAGGCTATCGAGGCAACGTCACGATAAACACCGTGATTGCCCCTTTTTCGCCCGGTGCTACCATCGATCCCTTTGAAGGAATAAATCATGATTTCGCAGTTGACGGGACAATGATGATGGCACGAATGCCGGCACTCGCCCTGTTTCTCGGCGCCTGGGTCCGTGCCGCCTCGGCACAACTGCCGCCGATGGATCACGTCAACAATCTCGACTGGACGGCGCTCATCGGATTGACCGTGCCATGAGCGAAATAATCAGAGTGACGTTATCCCGGCTGCGACCAGCCTGGCGCCAGATTCTGACAATTCACCTTTGCTATACCGGTCTCGGCATTATTTTGTTTGCACCGCTGCTCGGTGTGCTGGGTCAGGTTCTACTGAAATTCTCTGGCAAACCCGCCCTGGCCGACATGGATCTGCTGTTCTTCGCGCTGTCGCCGACCGGGATGGTTGCGTTGGTGTTATTTGCGGCCGCCACTATCGTTATCAGCGCCTTTGAATTGGGATCACTCATGGCCATTGGTGTGACAAACGTGAGTGGCAAGTCCATGGGCGTGGTTGCGGCGCTTGCCTTCAGCCTCAGCAGGGCAAAACAGCTATTCCACTTTGCGGCATGGCTGGTGGTCAAGCTGCTGTTTACTGTCGCGCCGTTCCTGCTTGCCGGGGGTATGGTCGCCTTTTTTCTCATCAGCGACTACGACATCAATTTCTATCTTGCCGTTCAGCCGCCGGAGTTTTGGGGGGCTGCCATCATCATCGGAATAATTGTCGTGGTGATGGCCGGATTCTTGATACGCCGCCTGGTCGGCTGGTCACTCGCGTTACCGTTGGTATTGTTTGTAGGCACCGCACCCGCACGGTCATTTTCGGCCAGCCTGAAACTGACCCGACAGAGCAGCGGAATTATCCTGCGAGCACTCGTAGCGTGGGCTTTGGGGACTTTACTACTCGGTGTGATGGTTACGGCGGGAGTGCATTTTCTGGCCGCGGTACTCGTGCCGCTGTTTATCGACTCGGTGACATTGCTGGCTATCCTGTTCGGTCTGCTGACAGCATTACTGTCAATAGCCGCTGTGATGACGACGGCACTCGCCAGCGGCAGCTTGGCATTGCTGCTTGCCGCGTTAGCGCATCAACTGGAACCACAGTTCCGTGAGGTTGACCTGCCTTCCGGCGCGCAACGCAAATTCAATCTGACAAAAAAGACCCGTCCCTGGTTAGTACTCTCACTCATCGCCGGAGTGGGAGTTGCCACCTTCATCGGCTTCAGCCTCTTGGACCAGATACAATTCACCGATGATGCCCAAGTCATCGCACATCGCGGCGCTGCCGGCGCGGCGCCCGAGAACACGATGGCCTCGATCCGCCGGGCCATAGCAGATGGCACGGATTGGATCGAGATCGATGTGCAGGAAACCGCAGACGGCGAGATTGTGGTTATTCATGACAGTGATTTCATGAAGCTTGCCGGCGTGAATGTGCGCGTGTGGGAAGCAAACCTGGAGCAGCTCGTTGAGATTGATATCGGCAGCTGGTTCGCGCCCGAATTTTCCAGCGAGCGCGTGCCGACTCTGGCTGACGTTTTGGCCGAGGTAAAGGGGCGCTCGAGGCTGATTGTCGAACTCAAGTACTACGGCCATGATCAGCAACTGGAACAACGGGTGGTCGACCTGATTGAAACAGCCGGCATGCAGGATGACACGATGATCATGTCGCTGGCGTATGCGGGCATCCAGAAAGTACGGTCGCTGCGCCCGAACTGGAAAATCGGTCTGCTCTCGGCACGCGCAATCGGTGATCTGACGCGGCTCGACGCGGATTTCCTGGCCGTCAATATGGCGTTGGCCCGCCCGGCGCTGGTTAAAGCTGCGCATGCGGCTGGCAAGGAGCTCTATGTCTGGACGGTAAACGATGCGTTATCCATGTCGCAGATGATGTCGCTGGGTGTTGACGGCATCATTACCGACGAACCACTGCTCGCACGAGAGGTTCTGACGGCGCGTGCCGAACTAAACTCCGCCCAGCGGCTCTTGCTTTACGTGTCGCCATTGTTGGGTTTCGAAGCACCCAGCCTGAGTATCGAATCGAACGATGCCGAATCTGATGACACCAGTGTCAACCTGGAATTAGGCCTGCAGCAGCGATTCCAAGATCGAATAAGTTTACCGGATAGCGTGCTCGCAGAATTTACGAGCGATGGATGCAGCGGCGGATTGTCGGTTGGCTGGAACTATTTCGCCGAGCAGCTCGGGGTATTCCGTGAACGACACGGCACGCGACCACCATGGGAAAGCTGCTGCATCGAGCATGATCGTGCATACCATAACGGTGGCGGTGCGGGTCTCACCGCCGCCCAGAGTTTTGCCGCGCGCGAGCAGGCGGATGAGGAACTCCGTGCGTGCGTACTGACCACGGCAACGGACCGCGGGGATCAGCTCCGCGCGGAGTATGGGATCGACGACGAGCAGGTTGCAGCGCTATACAAGACTATCGCGACCAGCATGCACCTGGCCGTACGTCTCGGCGGCATGCCCTGCACGGGCCTTGCCTGGCGCTGGGGCTACGGGTGGCCCGACTGCCGTTAAGCCATGTAACTACTCACTGACTGCCGCGCTTGTCAATCGTCACCCCATTCGATTACGCTTGAACCTCACAACACACCGCCTCGACGCCGGGAACATGGGAATCTCCTACATCGTTATTGACGACTTCTACGACGACCCCTACGTGGTACGCAACGCGGGTCTGCACACCGATTACACACGTGTGGTCGACGGTACTTACTTTCCCGGTGACAATTCTACTGATGCCTTCGAGGTGGAGGGACTCAACGAGCTGGTTTCGGGTCTGCTGCACGAACCGGTGACGGGAACCCCGAAGACGTCACACTGCAATTTTCGCATCGCGACGGCCGGGGCCGAGTCGCGAGCGTCACTTAGAATTCACGTAGACGGCGCTAACCACTGGGCCGGCATCGTCTATCTCACCCTGCCGGAACATTGCCGCGGCGGCACGGAATTTTACCGGCACAAGGAATTGGGTACCGATCACGCGCCCCTCTACAACAGCGATGTCGCTCAGTACGGCGATAAGACCTGCGCACTCTTCACCCAGGAACTCATCGAAAGGGATAGTAACGACCCGTCGAAATGGGAGCATTTGTTCACAATACCCATGCGCTTCAATCGGTGCGTGTTGTTTCGACCGTGGTTCTGGCACACACCCGGGGAGTCCTTCGGCGATCGAGGGGAAAATGCGCGTATGGTTCAGATGTTTTTCTTCTCATCCGACAAGTCCAAACTTCGCGGACCCGATTCGCCCCCCCCGTAGAACACCGCCGACGATAGATCGGACGATAGTCTCTTTGCTGATCTTCGCCCGGACGAAGACCAGCCGCGATGCCGAGTTGTTCTTCTACTGACTGATTTCGGTGACGCCTAATATCGGATCCTTTGGTACAAATGGTCCGACTGCAGTCGTCGTTCCATAGAATCCCGACGTTGGAATAGTGAGCCAGAACCCTTCAGCCAGAGGTTTTCCCGTGTCTGGATCGTTGTTTTTGATGCCAGCCAAGCCCACGTTGCAATTGATCCTGAGGAACGCCCCTTTGATTACCGGACCCTGCTCCGGAATAAGGTCGACTCGTAAGTCCAGGACACCAGGACGGACTGGGCCATACGTCGCGCCGCCCGCAGCCGGAATCCATCGCAAGACTTGTGTGGCCTCCCAGGTTCCGGTGCTCAGAATTGTCTTCGGGGTCTTCGTAGCAGCATCCGCGTACAGGTAGATCCCACCACCATCTACCGAATTCGGCGTAAACGAACCGTGACCCGATAGTATGAGGGTGGGTTTCGTGCCGTCGGTTGTGGGCGCTACGTCGACAGCCACAAGGGTGAAATTTAATTGCCCTTCCGCCGCTGTCGCGAAGTTATTGACGCCCGATGCCGCGCTCGCAACAAGTAGAACGGCAACAGCCGTTGCGCCCGCGCATTTACGAGACTTGTCTATCAAGTGCCGCATAGTGGATCCCCCGTTGGCCCAAGTGTTTAAGGTTGCGGACTACAGGTCCGCTCAGGCAAGCGTTCGTTTTACTGGTGGAGGGCGAAAGTTCATCAGTAGCGCAAGCTTCCATCTTGACCACCGGGGCTAGTTGCATTCGCCTGGCTCCGCATCGGTGAAGCTCACGACACTGTGCGTCTCGATGGGGCGGTGAAACCCCTTGAGCTCCAGCGATCCGAGCGCTTCGACCTCGATGGCTCCGTCGAGGGTAGCGTGCGCCCGACCGCTGATGAGGATCTGGCCGTCGCGGGCCTCGTCGCAGAGACGCGCGGCAAGGTTCACCGCGCTCCCGTTCGCCGTGTAATCGTAGCGACCCTCGAAGCCCACCATGCCCAGCGTTGCGTAGCCTAGAGAGACACCGACGCCGAATCCGAGATCATGACCTAGCTTGCGCCACTCCTCGGTGAGCGGGTGCATGGCAAGGCGCATGGCGACCGCAAGGCGCACGGCACGCAACACCGGCTCATCGCACGGAATCGGGTCGTTGAAGATAATCATGATGCCGTCTCCGGCCCGGTGATCGATGGCGCCGTCGTGCTCGTAGATGAGGCGGCCCATGGTCTCGTGATATCGTTGCAGCACCTCCATGACCTCTTCCGGCTCCCCGGTTTCCGAGAACGCGGTAAAGCCGCGGAGATCGCAGAACAGGGTTGCGATTTCACGCCGGTGACTCTGCAAGATCGAATCGTCACCGGCCTCGACGATGAGATCCGCGACCTGGGGCGAGAGAAAGCGCCGCAAGCGGCTGAGCCGATCCAGCTGCGCCACCTGCTCTTGGATGCGTGTCTCCAGGGTGGCGCTCCACTCGCTGAGTTTTACCGCCTGCGCCTGCACCTGGTCGTAGAGCGACTTGATCCGTAACAACGAGCGGACCCGCGCGACCAGCTCGGGTTGATTCACCGGCTTGGTGAGGAAGTCGTCCGCGCCTGCCTCCAAGCCTTTGATGCGTTCCTCGCCGGGATCGAGGGCGGTCACCATGACCACCGGCAGGATGCGCATGGCGGCGTCCTTGCGGATTTGCTGGCACACCTCGTAACCGCTCATGCCCGGCATGACGACGTCGAGCAGCACCATGTCGGGCCGCCATTGCGCGACTTTCTCCAGGGCCTCGGGTCCGGAGCTTGCTGTCTCGACCTGGTAGCCCTTTGCGGTGAGCAGATCCTCGAGCACCCGGACATTCATCGGCGTGTCGTCGACGACCAGAATTTTCTCCGCGCCACTCAAACTGAGTTCAACTATTGCGGAGCCATTTCGATGGTCACAGCCGTGGCGCCCTGGTCCTGCACCGTAACCTCGATGTTCACCGTTCCGAGAGTCTCCTGCCATATCTGGAGCGTGTGCCGGCCCGCAGGCACGTTGTCGAGCGTGAAGTCGCCCTGGTCGCCGGTGATCGCGTAGAAGGGATGCTCGGCCACCACCACCCAAGCGCGCATCCAGGGGTGGAGATCGCATCCCACCCGGACGATCTCTTTTTTCTCGAAGGTGATCGGTATGGTGCGCCCCCTTGGTTGGGTGCGGTTGAATTTCCGGTTCAGTCGAATGTCCTTGCTGCGGATATTGTGAAGCAGCCGGTCGCTGTTGAGAAACTCCAGCGTTCCGCCCACCGGCACCACGGCGACGCGGGGTATAAACACGCATTCCAGCTGGTCGATCTGCGGCGGCGGTGCGTACGGATTCCACCGCGCGCCCGGTGGTGGCGACTGGAGGCTCACCACTGCGTTGCGGATCCCCCGGTCCGCGGACAGCTCCAGGTTCTGGCTGTCCTTTTCCTTTCCGCACACATATTGATTGGATGTGACCGCGAGCTTCTTCCCCTCGACGTCGGGACCGGTATAGCGGACCGTTCCCTGGATGGTCCCCGCCTGGGCCATCGCCGCGAGGACGGTGCAGCCGACGGTGATGCCGATAAGTACGCGGGCCGCCTCGGTCAACCGCGACCACCCGGTCGTGCCCGCTCCCTGGCCCCGCGGCCGGTCTTGCCGCTCGGCGCTCATCGAACCACGACCTTCGAGGTCCATCCCACGTCGGGGCGCGGGTCGGGCACATAGCCGTCGCGGTTCGGCATCCTGATCTGCGGCAGCGTGCTGGCGTCGAGGACGTCGTGCTCGCCGATGATGGTGTTCAAATAGAGGACATACGCGGTCACAGCGTAGACCTGGTCGGCGCTCAGAGACCCGGGCTCGTCGATGGGATGCGATCTTCTCGTGTAGCTCCACAATGTGGTGGCGTACTGCCAGAAGCTACCGACTGTCATGAGGGGCTTGTCCGTGGCCAGTGTGCCCTGGCCGCCCACGAGGGCGTTGTACTTCCGGTCCTCGCCCTTGTCACCGTGGCACGCGGCGCAACGCTCCTCGTAGACCTGCTTGCCGAGGGCGGCCGTGCCGCTGCCCGGCGGCAGACCCTCACCATCGGGCGGGATGGTGAGGTCCCAGGCCTCGATCTCCCCGGCCGTGGGCGCGCGGCCGACATCGTATGTGGGCAACTGGGCATGCGCGACAGAGACCGGCAGCGACACCGCCGCCAGCAGAAGGCCGGCGAGTCCGAGCCGCCGGCGTACGTATTGGAGGAGACCGCCGGGGGCCCCTGCAACGTCGCTAGACGTGGACATTGTGGACGCTCCCGTCGGCCGCCACCTTCCAGCTCTGGATGGCATTGTTGAAGTAGTGCGAGTTCAGGCCGCGGACCTTGACCAGGTCAGCGAGCACCGGCTGGACATAGCCGGTTTCATCCGTGCACCGCGACTGCAGAACGACCTCGCGCCCATCCCATTGCCAGTCGAGCCGGAAGCGGGTGTGGGCGAAGGGCAGCACCGGGGATTGAAGACCAGCGTCCCGCCATGTCGTGCCGGCGTCCATCGAGACCTCGACCCGGCGGACCAGCCCGCGACCCGACCAGGCGAGCCCCCTGATCTCGTAGAATCCCGGCCCCCCCAGTCGTTGACCACCCGAAGGTGAGGTGATCACCGATTTGGCCTCCATCACGAAGTTGAGATGCCGCGACTTGCCATCCGGGAGGAGGACGGATTGTCCCGTGCCGTCCATTCGCGTCAGGTAGGGCCGGTCCACCACCTTGATACGGCGTAGCCATTTGACGTTGATGTTGCCTGTCCAGCCGGGAACGATCAGCCGCAGCGGGTAGCCGTTCTCCGGGCGCGGCGCCTCGCCGTTTTGGCCGTAGGCGACCAAGACGTCGTTCATCACCTTCGCCATGGGGACGCTGCGCTCGTTGCCGCTGGCGTCGGCACCCTCCGCGACAATCCAGGTAGCGCCCTTCTGAATGCCGGCCTCGCGCAGCAGTAGTGACAGCGGCACGCCGGTCCACTCGCTGCAGCTCGTCAGGCCGTGGGTCCACTGGACGGTCTTGCCCTTCGGCTTTCGCCACCACTCCTTCTGCGTGTTGCCCTGGCACTCGAGGAAGAGGATGCGCGACGTCGAAGGCAGGCGCCGAATCTCCTCCACGCTGAGAACCACCGGACGATCGACCAGCCCGTGAATCAGGAGACGGTGCTTTGCGGGATCGATATCGGGCACGCCGCCACGGTGGACCTCGTAGTGCAGCGACGACGGCGTGATGATTCCCAGCGATTCGTCCAGTGGCGTGAAACTGCCGACACCCACTTCATCCGTCTTGCCACCGTGGGTTCGGACCGCTTGCTCGAAGGGCGAGCGTTCGCCGTAGGGCCGCACGGGGTTGCCGAGGATCTTTGACGGGTCGTCAGGCGCCGGTTGAGCCTGCGCCGGCGCCCAAGCGGCGCCGGTCGCGAGGGCGGCTCCGACGGCCGTCCCTTGCCCGAGGAACCGGCGGCGCGTGGTTGATAGCTTGTCGTCAGGCGGGCGGGACGGGCTCATGTTGGTCTCTCCCCCGCCGGAGTCCGGCGCAGTGGATGAACGTGATCAGGCCGGAGCCCCGGTAAACGGGTTCCGGCCAACGCATGCCTATGGACTGAATGCCCTCTGGACCCAATGGATGCGCTGTGCAAGACGATCCTGGGTCCTAAATCTCTATGCTATGCTTAAACACCGCTCCGGAGCTTGTCAAGCGGAGGTGTAGCGTTCCATGTCCAACATGGACACCGTCGCCGTGACGGCATTCGGATGCTTGCACAATCAGCCACCCGCTCGCGGGCAGCCGGCCCCATGTGGCCACAAAAGGTGAGACTCGCCGGGAATGACGCCGGGCCGAATTCCGCTGCCTCGATACCGTTAGCTGAGCGGATGATAGGCCTCCTCCTCACCCGTTCTCCGCTCGGTTCGCTGACTCGATGGGTCGCCGGCGTGCGGGCTTCCATCCACACGAAACTCCTCGTTGCGTTCCTCGTGGTGGCGGCGTTGTTCATTGCCACGGGGGCGATGAGTCTTCAAACCGTTCGCGACATCTCGCACCAGAGCCGGTTCCTCGACGAAGCACACAAGCGCGTGGATCTGTCACGAGAAATCGAGCACGCCCTCGCCCTGCAAATGAACTACACCGAGATCGCACTCATTCTCGGAGACGAATCCGCCATCGCGCGGATTCTTCGCGAGAACAACCGCTTCAACAACAAGCTGGCCCAGATCGAGGGCAGCGCGCCGCCCTCGGAGCGAGAAATAATAAGCCGTATTTACTCTGCCCAGGATCAGCTCCTGAGCACCGTGGCAGATATCGCGAATCTGATCCGCGACGGCAAAGTCGATGAAGCAATGCGGGTTCATCAGCAAACCGGTCGGCCGCTCTACGACGGGATTGAGGCGCTGGTTCTGCAGATCGTGACGAATAAAGAGAACGACATGACCCGGTTTCGCGACAGCGTCAGTACGTCAGTCCGGCGCGCAAATTTCCTCAATGCGGGCGTCGCGGGCGCCGCGGTCTTCCTGGCGCTGATACTGGGATTCATCATTTCGTGGTCCTTGATATTGCCTGTGCGCGAAGCGGACGTGTTCCTCAGTCAATTAGCGAAAGGAGACTTCAGCACCACCATCAACGTACCCAATCGCGATGAGTTCGGTGTTCTCGCCGCCCAAATGAATCAGATGAGCCGGGATCTCCACCGCTTGTATGAAGAGCAGCGCCACGCTGCGCAGCAGCTCCGCGCACTCAATGAGCAGCTGGAACAGGCGAGCAAGGCCAAATCGGACTTCCTGGCGAGCATGAGCCACGAGCTCCGTACGCCGATGAATGCGATCCTCGGTTTCACGGAGCTGATCCTCGATGAGACCTACGGGGAGGTCCCGGAGGATATAAACGAGCGCATCGGTGACATCCACACTTGCGGCACGCAGCTCCTGCGTCTCATCAACGACGTTCTCGACCTCTCCAAGATCGAGGCAGGTCGCATGGAGCTGCAGATCGAAGATTACCTCGCGCCGGACGTCGTGAACGCTGTCACTACGTCCCTCGGTTCTCTCGCCGAGGAGAAGGGGCTCGAGCTCATCGCGACCGTACCGCCCGACCTCCCGGATGCCAGGGGCGATATGAAGCGAATAAGCCAGTGTCTGATAAACTTGACGAGCAACGCATTGAAGTTCACCAAGCAGGGGCGAGTCGAAATTACTGTCCAGCTCCAGGGCGATGATCTGATCTACCGGGTAACGGACACCGGGATCGGACTTCCACCCGACCAGGTCGATCACTTGTTCGAAGAGTTTCGTCAGGCCAATCCGGCCATCGCCCATGAGTTTGGCGGGACCGGGTTGGGACTCAGCATTACCAAGAGATTCGTCGAGATGCACGGGGGGCGGATTTGGGTCGAGAGCGAGCTTGGAAAGGGCTCGACATTCGCCTTCTCGGTTCCCTTGCGCCCTGACCGGGCCCAGACGACATGAACGGGAAACTGATCTTGTACGTCGAGGACAACGAGTTCAATCGGAAGATTGTTCGGGATCTCCTGGCACGCACGTCCTATCGACTGATCGAGGCCGTCGATGGCGTGGTTGGGGTCGACACTGCGTTAACGGAGCAACCTGATCTCATCATCATGGACATCCAGCTGCCCGGTATGTCGGGCCTGGACGCCACGCGCAAGCTCCGCGCGGATCCGAGCACAGCGCGCATCCCGATTATCGTAGTAACGTCCTTCGCGCTGAGTGGCGACCACCAGAGCGCAATCGACGCGGGAGCCTCCGCCTACCTGGCGAAGCCCTACAGCCCCCGGGAGTTGCTCGCGAGCATCCGGGATCTCGTACCGGAGAGCTGAAGTTTCGTTTCTTCGCTGCGATCGTCGCGGTACGCCCGTGACCTGGTGCAATCGCCTCTCAGCCACCAGCCCTCGACTACTTTCTTCGCGGTCGTGCACCATAGTCGCCCAGGTCAAAGAGCAGGCCGTTACCAACTATTGAGAAATTATTTCTGAAACAAGCAGTTGGAGATATATAAAGGGAAAGCGGACGCACCTGTCTTCTGCTGCAGACGTAACTTCGGACTCGAATAGCCCCACCGACCGTGAGCCTGCCGCCGCATCCTCGCGCATCTGACACCGGCCAAGTACGTGGCACAATTTGACGAACAAACGACCTCACAGGAGCGAATGATCGCGTTTTGCCGGCGGAACATCCAGAATGCACTGGAAGGTCGGGAGCTGCGCAACGCGGTTCCCCTGCTGGATCACATAGGAGCAGCCAATGCGGACAAAAATCCTTCACAAGGTTGGTATTTCTACCCTGTGTCTTGGTCTTCTAATTGCTCTGCCCATGCCTGCCCAGGCGCAGGACACTGGCGCCGACGATCGCTGGAAGTTCAAAGCAGCCCTTTATCTATGGACTGCGGGGATTCAAGGTACGACGCGCCGGGGCAACGAGATTGACGTCGGCTTCAGCGATATCTGGGATAATCTCGATATGGCCTTCATGGGCGCGTTCGAGGCACGCAAATCCAAGTGGTCCCTTGCCGCCGACGTTATCTATCTCGATGTTTCGGCAGACAAGGCGGGAACCATTGGGCCAGGCCTACCCGTGAACGCCGACGTCGACATGACAGGGTGGGTTGTCAATCTCCAGGGAGCGCGCAACGTGCTGGATGCCGAACGGGCGTCGGTGAATATTCTCGCCGGCGCACGCTATCTCGATATGGACTCGAAATTGACATCGAGCGTAGGCGGCGCGCCATTACCGACGGTCAAGCAGTCGGCTAGCGCGTGGGACGGCGTCATCGGCGTCAAAGGCAACGTGAACGTTACCAAGAAATGGTACCTGCCCTACTACCTCGACGCGGGAACCGGCCAGTCGGACTTTACCTGGCAGGCCCTGGGTGGCGTCGGTTACCGATTCAATTGTTGCGACGTTGTCCTCGTGTACCGGCACATGTACTGGGACTTCAAGTCCGATAGCCCACTCAAGGACACAAGCTTCAGTGGGCCCGCTTTGGGGGGCGTATTCAAGTTTTGACTTCTTGATGCAGCATGCGGTCGTTGCCTTTCCCCAGAACACACAGGCACCCTGCGGGGAAGTCCAGAATGCGCATGTACGGATCGGCGGACAGGTAGAGTCCTCGGACGAGAAACTGTCCGGAGGCGACGACCGGCAGCTCGGCTTCCACCGTGTCGAAGTCCTCGCGTACCGGAAGTCCCCGGGGCTCGCGCCTGAACAGGACCTGGGTAGAGGTCACAGGCAAACAGCGAGCCCCGGATATCCGCGCGTGGCCGGTCAGAATTTCCGGGTATCGCCCGGATTCATATCGATGACCTTGGCGGACGTGGCGCCCAGGGCTTCCTTGAACTGCTCGGGCGTTCCCTTCAGCACTGAATAAGTGCCGTAGTGAATGGGCAAGACCATCTTCGATTTCAGCAGGTTGTTCACCGCCTATCCGGCTCGGCACGAATACGACCATGATCATGGCCGCGAACTCCCGGATCACGGCGCAGCAGATCGAACTTGCTCGCTGCGAGATCGCCAACCGCCGATAGCCGGTATTCGCCAGGTGCCAGGGTGTTCAGCGTCCGCCGTAAGCCCATGCCCAGCTCCGTCCCGGCGTGCATACGGAAGTGTCGCGTCGACTTGGCCGGATCCCCGATGGACGTTCTTATGTCTCCGGCACGATCAGGACGAAACTTCACTTCGACGTTCCTCCCGCACACCGCGAAGAGCACATCGGCCAGTTCGCGAATTGAAGTCGCTTTACCTCGACAGACATTGTAGACCTGGGCTTGCGAACCGGGCTTTCGCATGCCTGCGATCAGAAAGGAGACGACGTCCTCAACATAGACGAAGTCTCTAACCTGGGTTCCATCGCCGTAGATATCGATCGGGCGTGCGTTGAATATTCGATCGACGAAGATCGATATTACTCCACTATAGGGGGAACTCGGATCCTGGCGAGGCCCATACACGTTGAACAGCCGAAAGCCGATAGTCGGCACGCTATGAACAAATGTTGCGATGCGGGCGTGCAGCTCCGTGGCGAGCTTGTCCGCTCCATAGGCCGTCAGGGGGCGCGTGGCCGTCGATTCTTGCAAGGGCACACTGGCATTGTCGCCGTATACGGCGGCGGACGAAATGTAGACCACGGGAACGGGTCCAGTGCTCCTCGCCTCGCGAGCTGCATCGAAGACACCGATGGTGCCTGTGAGATTGACGCGATGGGTACCCAGCCAGTCTTCGTTTGAGCGCTCTACGGAGGCGATGGCCGCAAGGTGAAAGCACCCGTCGACACCTGCCATGGCACGGCGCAGCAGGGGTTGATCGCAAACATCTCCGATTATCACCTCACTTTCGCGGGGCGCGTTCTCTCGCTTTCCCGTAGAAAGATCATCGAGGATGCGAACCTTGTGTCCTTGGCAAATCAAAGCGTCTGCCAGATGTGAGCCGATGAAACCGCAGCCACCGGTGACCAGATACTCAGCCATATCTCAAATCTCCATTATTTAACGAACTCTATGTCTTACTAGTATTGTCGATAACAATTGCTCGCCATTTCGATCCGGATTTCAACGCGGATAAACGTCGCCATCCAATTGCGATAATGTGCCGGTAGCCATGCCGTTTGCCTATTGAGGAGACGCGACGATCAAACACACCCGAGTATCGCGCAGGTGCAGGGCAAACTGACGTAGCGGCGACAGCTCCCCGTAGGAATAACAAGGCTGAAAGCGGCGCACAGGATAGCCAGCGCCGCCGAGTATTCGATTCCACCCTCTCCTTGAGTGGAAGCACACACCGACCCCGGCGGTGTTGGCACCCATCCGGCTTGTCACCGATTTCAAGAGATGCGAAGAAGTCAGACCATAAATCAATCGCGAGGGCAGATTGTCGATACTGCGTCCGTCATACAGATTCTCCAGAATGAAAACTGCGCCATTTGGATTTAGCAAACTGCACGCCTTGCGTAACGCGGCCTTCTGGCACGCGACGGTCGATGCGTATCCGTCAACGACGAAGTGATGCAATACCCAATTGAAGAAGATGACGTCGAATCTCTCTTCGGCCACAAAATCAGCATCCTGAAAAGTCGCACTCACGAGATTCTTACGCGAATGAATACGGTTACTGGCGACCAGGTTGCGTGCGGGTTCGACATTTGTGCCAAAGCTTTGCGGAAACGCATTGGTCACTCGGTCGACGAATAATCCGTTGCCGCCACCGACGTCCAGGAATCGGGATGGGCGGTCCAGGTGGGGCGTGAGGGCAGGTAGCAAGGTCTGCCACAGTTCGTCAGTGACGTACTCGACATCAAACGCTGCCGTCTGCAACTCGGAAAGGTTCCTGGTGGCCGCCAATTCCATGTGATCGCTCTCCCGTTGGTGTATCTGTAATTGACCCGTGCAATTGAGGTGCCAGGACAATGTTGACTGTCAATCCTGGCGAGCAGGGTGGATGGAGTGGCCGGCGCCTGTTTCGGCGTGGTATTCCGACTCAATATAGGCCGATTCGAAGGACTCGTTCTCGTCCCCCGCCGCTAAAGCCGCCGCCAGCGATGGATCGACCTTGTAGAAGGCGGTGCCGAGATGGTTGAGGGGCGTCTCCAAGTCCATGGGACTGTTGCGCGCCCAGAGCTGAATCTCGAGCAGCAGCGGCGATGTTTCTTTGTAGGCTTTCTCTGCGAGTCGCTCCATTTCACCCGGAGTCGAGACGGGGACATATTCGCCGTCGTAGACAGCACCGGAGACGGTCTTCACATCCAGCTGGAAAGAAACCATGTATGGGCCGCGGAAGCCGACGTTTCTCTGTGAGCTGGCGATATGCGCCTTGTGTGCCGGACCGAGACTTTGGACCTTGGTAATGACGGGGCTCGTGAAGGTCCCCCGCTCATTGCTCTCATCGGTCCACATCTCCAGGGTCATACCGAGGTGGCCTTCGTAGAACTCGGCGAGTTGCTCCTCGCCGGCCGTCCAACCTTCTTCGAGGGTGATATCAACGGTCTCGCTTTTGCCGTTTCGCATGACCTCGAGGACGATGGTGTCGTCTTTCTCGTAGCTTGCGATGGTGCGCATGGCATGGACGGCGGCCGTCACACCCACGTCGTTGATCTTGTATATGACGTCACGGGCTTTCAGTTTTCCGGCGCTCGGGCCTTGCAGCGGATCCTTGGTGACGATGATGGCCGCGTGCCCGTCCGGGACTTTGAATATCTCCGCCTCGTCGGGGGTCAGGCTGCTGACGATGGAGGCGAGTCCCGCATCTCCCCAGCTCGGCGGACCTATGCGAAGCTGTGTCGTGACCTTCTTCACCAGATCGATGGGCACGGCGTAGCCGATGCCGACATTCGCCCCGGCCTTGGTGGAAGCGATGGCGGTGTTCATGCCGATAACCTCGCCGGCGTGATTGAACAGCGCGCCCCCGGAGTTGC
>JAACFO010000092.1 GCA_009937425.1 Gammaproteobacteria bacterium | reverse complement strand
AGCCGTCTTGAGGAGACGAACTTGGGAGACGGAGTCATTAGAGATGGATAGTGGCGAGTGCTTCGTTGGCACGGTGATGATTCTGTGACTGTCGGTCAGGGTCAATGAAGCTTGACCACTAATCAAGCACCTTGAAGTGGAAGAATGTCGAGACCATCGCCCCCCCATGGTGTAGGGCGTCATAACGATCATCACCGAGCGCATTTACGGTGATGCAGTTGGTTCTTACATCGTAGGCTTTTCCCCACCACTTAAACTCATAGCAAATGACGTCATCATTTCTTGTCCATGTGCCAGTGTCAGCACAATCGGCGTCATTTTCAAGCAGGCGAAGGCAAACCGAGTTGTCTTCCTTCCAACTCCAATAGCCAATCCCTTTTTTTTCAGCCGCCCATGTGCCTTGAAGCGCCAGTTTCTGGATAGCTGGACCATCAAGCGCCTGAGCCTCCGCCGGAGAGTTGGCAAGCAGACCAAGCGTTAACATCAATCCGATGCTCGCAAGGCGCAAAATCTGATAATATTTTTGCATTAGTTTCTGCACATAATTCATCGAAAAGTTCTCCCTCTTCGTATGCCCAGCTGACCTATTCTACACGATTGGAAAAATGCTATATCCAAATTCATCTACTGCATGGAGGGACCATGAACCGGTCTCGGGGAGGGGTGCGATAGCACCTTTGCCCCCTGGCACCACGCCGTGAAGTTCTATGTCTGCCCAATGTCCGCTATGTGGTTTGGCCCCGGCTTGCGCGTGTCCAGCGCGTCCGACTGATTGCGGCCGGTTTGAGACTATTGTTGCAGTTCGCTTCGGATCCATTGAATTGCCGGTCCTCGCGAAATCAGCCTTTCGACCTCTATCGCGCCTGACAGTGTCTGTACGGTCGGGTCTGATCCAATACAACTAGCTGTCGGGAACCGCGAAGCCGTAGATGCCGATACTGGCGATGAATTTTCTGAACAGGGTGTCCTGGTAGGCTCGGCACCGCTGCGCAGATCGAACTGATCCGAGAATCGACTGATCCCCTGCTCGATGAATACACAGTCGGCGACGGTATCAACGCTGAATTGTTGATACTCGAGCTCACCCAGCACGTTGCGTGCTATTCCCTTGTGCCCGTAGCGGATCGTTCTGGTGGAAAAGTGCCGGTCGATGTGATCCGGTAGGGAATTCGAGCGAACGTAGGAGTAGTTGCCCCGGTAGACTTCTTTCATTCTTATGAAAGTGAGATCCGCTGCGGGCCATCCGCCGGGACGAAAGGTCCACTGGTAGCGTTCGATGAATTCCTTGTCGCCTTCCTGTTTCGATGTCGTCGGTGATGAGTATTTCAGACCCGGCGGATTGGCCACCAGCGTGTAGTTATCCGCGGTGACGCCGGAACCCGCGCATCCCATAGTCACCGATGCCAGGGCTATGAGCAGCAACCAGAAGCCGATTCTGACGTTCATCGCCAACCCTCCACCATGCGTTCCGCCGATCGGGGCCTTTCGGCCATCATCGTCGAGGCGGGGGCACCTGGCAACGTACAGTTGGGTTACAGAACAGCGTTACCGGCGTGCGGCGTAATCAGAAAGTATTCACGTGAGCTTCTCCAACATGACCTTCGCCTCCATGAGGTCAGGCATGTCGAAGCCCCCGGTAAACCAGTCGTAGACGGGGAAGAGCAGCTCCTTCGCTTTGGCGCGCCCGCCGTGTTCCGCCAACAGTCCGGCGAAGTCGGTAGCAGCCCTGAGCTCCAGCAGTTTGGTGCGTCTTTCACGAGCGATGGAAAGCGCGCGCTTGTACTCTGCGACCGCGACTTCCGGATTACCCTTCGAGACCATAGTCGCAAGCCTGCCGCGCAGGCGATACAGTTCCGGCTCCCAGTAAACCTGGTTTTTCTGCTCCATAAGAGTAGTGGCTTCGGTCAGGATCCGGTTAGCCTCGGAGGTAATGCCTTCATCGAGATATGCCTCCCCGATGCGGCAGAGTATTTCCGGTACTATCATCTCGCCATTGTATTGGCGGCGCCAGATATCGAGCGACTTTTCCGCATCCTTGGCGGCTTCGGCGCGCGTCTTACCGTAGCCGTTAATCGCCATATGCGGTAGAGCGAATTTTTCCCAGAAGGTCAGCCGGTGGGTTCGCGCAAGCTCGAGCACTTCGGTGCCGACACGATGAACGGCTTGCGTATCCCTGATGATGCTGGGTAGCCAGACGCCGATGTGCCAGAGCGCGTATGCGAGTGTATTCCCGTGGTCCAGATTTCTGGCATGGGTTATCGCTTCCGTTCCCAGCGCCAACGCATCCTCGACCTTTCCCAACAATGCCTCGCTGACCGCCAGATAATTTATGGCCTGAATTTTAAGGTCCTGGCCGAATCGCGCGACCAGGGGGATATGCCGCTCCGGTACGTACATCTGCAGCGCCTGGCGTGCATGGTCACGTGCCGACTCCACGTCACCGCGATACAGCAGTGCGACGGCGTGTATGCGATGTCCAACCATGCATGCCGCATCGTCGCCTTCTGCAGTCGCGCGGTCCAGATACTCGCGGGACAGATCGAACATCTCCTTCTGTTCACTTCTTATGTACTGGAAAGCCCAGCGCGCGTACAAAGTCGGAAACAATGTCTTGTTGTCGCCCACCGTGCGACCGAGGATGAGCGCTCGAGTAGAAGTCTCATCTGCTTCCGGCGACCCGTAGCCCTTAATTGGGAAAATAGGGCCGAGCTTCGTTACATGCAGTTCGAGCTCGCGTCTGTCCCGCGCCTCTCCCGGTGGAAGTAGTGCAATCTGTGCGAGCGCCTGATCGAGCTGTTCGATTGCCTCCGGGTAGGCGGAGCGGCTGATGGCGCGATTCGCGGCTGCCTGCCAATGTTCCAGTGCCGGCTCGGTAAGGCCGGCCCTAGTAAAATGATGGGCAAGAAGCTCCGGCTGTGTCTCGACCAGATCCTGGCGCAACTCCATGAGCGCGCCGGCAATATCGGCGTGCAGTTGCTGCCGCCGGGACTTCAGAAGGCTTGCGTAGGCCGCGTCCTGAACGAGTGCGTGTTTGAATACATAGGTCGCGTTCGGGGGCATACCTCGGCGGAAGATGAGCTCGGATTCAGTGAGTTGGTCGAGGGCATCACGCAAGTCACTCTCTTCCCTGCCGGCGACTCCCTTCAATAGCTCATAGGAGAACTCCCGTCCAATAGCCGCACCGATTTGCGCCACTTCCTTTACCGCAGCCAGACGGTCGAGGCGTGCCATCAGGGAATCTTGCAGTGAAGCAGGAATGGCCAGGGGCACCAACGGACCGGCGAGGTCGTATCGATCTCCCGCGTGGGTCAACAGACCCGACTCCAGCACGTTCTTGGTGAGCTCTTCGACGAACAATGGGATGCCGTCGGTCTTTGCCACGATTTGATCCACGACTTCAGCTGGTAGGGGATTGTCGTCCGCCACATGCCTGATGACGGACTCTGTCTGGTTGCGGGTCAGGCGGTTGAGAGCAAGCGTCGTGGCATGGGGGTAACTCGACCACGGGCAGTCGAATTCCGGTCGGAAGGTGATTAAAAGTAGAACACGCAAGCTTTGAACGGCGTCGACCATTAAATCCACCAGCTCCGACGTGGTGGGGTCGATCCAGTGCGCGTCCTCGAGCACCACGAATACCGGTTTCCGAGCCGAATGCGCTTCGAGCTGATCGATAATTGCCGTCAGAGTGCGTTCTTTCTGTGCCTGAGGAGGCAAATCCAGCGGCGCGTAGCGATTCTGTACAGGAATCGACAGAAGAGCCGCGAACAGCGCGATGGCGTCAGGAGCTGGCTCTGTCGCTTGTGCGAGCAGTTCTTCGAGTTTGTCGAGTTTCGCGTTGGCGCTGTCTTCCGCCGTGAAGCCAGCGGCGAGCTCGAGCTGCTGGACCACCGGATACAATGCGCTGCTCGTATGGTAAGGCGAGCATTGGTAACGCACCCGGGTGTGCGGCTCGGCGTCCAGTCGTTCTCGAAGCACTTGCATAATCCGCGATTTACCGATCCCGGCTTCACCTGAAAGCAGTGCAATTTGCCCGTCCCCTTCCTTGGCTGCCTGCCATCTTTCCATCAGCAGCGCGATCTCTTGATCGCGTCCGACGAAGGCGGTTAATCCTGTGCGATGCACCGCTTCGAATCGGTCCTGCACCGCCCTTGCGGAGACAACCCGCCATGCGTGCACCGGCTCCGCGATACCCTTCACGGTGTGCTCGCCCAAGTCTTCGTGTTCGAACTGGCCCGCTTCGAGATCATGGGTGCTCGACGCGACAACAACCGAATTCGGCGTTGCGATTCCCTGCATGCGGGCGGCAACATTCGGCGTCTCGCCGACCACGGCGCTCTCCTGAGAGGCGCCTTCGCCGATGATGTCACCGACCACGACCGGTCCCGTGGCAATCCCTACCCGTACCGCGAGCTCGATGTCTTCCCCGGAGTCGGCGACTGCATTGAGCTCTGCAATCGCGCGCACAAGCTCCAACCCGGCGTGAACCGAACGCTCCGCGTCATCCTCGTGTGCCTGGGGATAGCCGAAGTAGGCGAGCACACCGTCACCCATGTAGCGGGCCACGTACCCGTCGTAACGTTCGATGGCGGCCTTGGCAGCGTCCTGATAAGCACGATTTATTTCGCGTAATTCTTCGGGGTCGAGTTGCTGGGAAAGCTCAGTCGAACCAACCAGGTCGCAGAACATCACGGTAAGCTGTCGGCGTTCCGCTTCCGCAGTGGGTGCCGAGCTTGCTCGACGGGCTGGCTCTTCGGATGCCGCAGCAGCGGTGGGCGGGTTCGTCGGGGTGAGCTCCGAGGCGGCGCCGAGGATCCGCTTGCGTGGCCCCATGGGCAGGCCGATCTCACGCAGATCCTCCTCCGTAAGATGGGAGATATCGCCCAACTCGATCTCGTTCTCGGCGAAGACATCGGCATACTTGCCGAGCCCCAATTCATCGAGCCATGTTTGCAGGGCGCTGATAGCCATGTCCTTGTTGCAAGCCGATGTGAGGACTCTGAGTGCCGCCTTGGTCCAATGTCAAATCTTGCCGCCAATCATCGGCTGGCGCAGAATTGCTGACGACGACGTTTCCCGGATTTCGCCACATCACAATCCGGATATGGGGGAGAGAATATGAGCGCAAGCACTTTTGTGACCTTGAAGGGCGATCGAACCGAAGTACCCGATACTTTCTTGTCCGCGTTCCGAGACAGAATGCGAGGACAAGTGATCGGGCCCGGCGGTGAGGGATACGACGCTTACCGGACCCTCTGGAACACCATGATCGATCGGCGGCCTGCGTGCATCGCGCGATGCTGCGGTGCAGCGGATGTGATCGCCGCCGTTAATTTTGCCCGTGAGTTCGACTTGATGTGCTCTGTTCGCGGCGGCGGACACAATGTCGCCGGGAAGGCTGTCGCCGACGATACGCTGATGATCGATCTCTCCCCCATGCAGGACATCCGGGTCGACCCGTCCCGTGGGCGTGCCCGCGTGGGGGCCGGCTGTTTGTGGTCGGCGGTCGATGCCGAGAGCCAGGCCTTCGGGCTCGCTACCACCGGCGGAACCGTATCCCATACCGGCGTCGCCGGGCTGACGCTTGGTGGTGGCATTGGCTGGCTCGCATCCATGCACGGAATCACATGCGACAACCTGCTGTCGGTGGATCTCGTCACCGCCGCCGGCGAGTATCTGCACGTGGATGAAAATGAACACTCGGATTTGTTCTGGGCGCTGCGTGGCGGTGGCGGCAACTTCGGCGTGGCCACCAGTTTCGAGTTCCGGCTGCATCCGGTGGGTCCGATGATTTACGCCGGTCTGCTCGCCTGGCCCATGAGCAGCGCGCGCGACGTTCTGCGCGCCTACCGCGACTTCGTGGCGCAGGCGCCGGAGGAACTCACCGTGTTCGCGGGGTTTATTTCGAGTCCGGACGGCGATCCGCTGCTGGCTCTGATCCCTGGCTGGTTCGGCGCCATCGCAGAAGGCGAATCCATGCTGGCGCCCCTGAGAAAACTGCAGCCCGTTCTCGACGTGGTGCAGGAGATCCCCTACATCGCACAGCAACAGATCTTCGACGAAGCGGCGGGCCCTGGAATTCCGCGATACTGGAAGTCCGGTTACGTGACGGATCTCAGCGACGACTTGATCGATGTGCTGATCGCGCAAAACGAAAAACGGCCCACACCGCAATCCCCGCAACTGCTGTTCAGGATGCACGGGCAGATGACGGCGATCCCCACTGGTGCGACCGCCTTCCCGCAGCGCCGCACCGGCTGGGATTACGATGTAATTGCCCAGTGGACGGAGCCCCATCAGGCCGAGCCGTGTATCGCCTGGGCGCGGGAGACCTGGGACGCGGTCTCACCTCACACGGATGGTGTTTACATCAACCATCTCGACCACGACGATGAAGGCCGCATTCCTTCTGCTTTTGGTCCGAACTACGATCGGCTCGTCCAGGTGAAACGAACATACGATGGCGATAACTTTTTCCGGTTGAACAATAATATTCCGCCGGACTGATCGTCGTTAACAGGTTTTATTGATCAGCCATAGCCGAGACAGATGTCGTAGAGCTGCGCGATGGCGTCTTTGTCCCTGGCGAATCGGCAGGTGGTTTCGCGGCCGTGCTCGAAGTAGCAGCCGGTCCCCTCGGCGCCCAGTTCCCCCCGCGCGAGCATTACCGGAGTGCTGGCGGCGTCTTCGGGGCTTTGGGATCCGCCGAAGCCCAGGTTGCGGCTCAGCACGGAGGACGGATCACCGGGATGGCAGGCATTAATGCTGATGCCGCGCTTCGCCATGACTTCTGCCAATGCCACCGTTAGCATGCGGTTGGCCTGTTTTGATTGACGATAGGCCGTGTGGTTGTCGAATCGCCGGCGCCTGAACTCCAAGTCGTGCATGTCCAGATCGCCGGCCCAGTAGCTGGCCACGTTGACGATTCGGGCAGGGGCGGATCCCTCGAGATGAGGCGCGAATGCTTGCGCCATCCAAAGGTAGGCGAGCACGTTGGTGGCGAAGGTCAACTCGATGCCTTCGGCTGTGGTTTCCCGGCCTTGCGGTGCGATGCCCGCGTCGTTCACCAATACGTGCAGCGGGCCTTGCCAGCTATCGGCCAGTGCCTGTATGGAATGGCGGCGGGAGACATCGGCGATGACAAAACTCACGTCGCCGTTGCCGGTATCGCGGCGGATGGCGTCGACCGCCTTGGTTGCGCGGCCTTCGTCCCGGGCGAGCAAAACCAGGGCGTAGTCCGGTGTCGCCGCCAGCGCTCGTGCGATGGCGTTACCGATGACGCCGGTGGCGCCGGTGATAAGGACGACGGTCTTGTGGCTGTGTGCCATGGTCGAGACTCTGGCCGGGTGTCATGTGCCCCGGCGCCATGATACAAGAGAACTTCTTCAGGGCCGGTTATAAGGACACCCCTTGCACATGCATCTTCCCGATCCTAGAGCAGTAAAACGCGTCGGCATCATCGGCGCGGGCACCATCGGTGCGTCCTGGGCCGCTCACTTTCTCGCCCGGGGCATGGACGTTCAGTTCTGGGATCCCGGTCCCGGAAGTGAGTCCCGGGTTCCCCGGTTCGTGGCCGACGCCTGGCCGGCTCTGGAAAAGCTGGGGCTGGCGCCCGGGGCGGATCCGGCGCGTCTTCGCTACTGTGACGACGTGCAAAGCGCGCTTGGCGACGTGCAGTTCGTCCAGGAAAGCGCGCCGGAGGACAAAGCGCTCAAGTTGGCCCTCTATGAGAGCTTTGACGCAGCGCTTCCCGAGGATGTGGTCCTGGCAAGCTCCACCTCGGGTCTCCTGTTGAGCGAGTTGCAAGCCAGGCGTTCCGGGCGCGCCCGCTACGTGCTCGGCCACCCCTTCAATCCGCCCCACCTCATTCCTCTGGTGGAAGTGCTGGGCGGCAGGGAAACGGCCCCGGAGGCCGTCGATTGGGCCCTCGACTTTTACAATGCTCACGGTAAAACGGCGATTCGCCTCAAAAAGGAGGTGCCGGGTCATCTGGTCAATCGTCTTCAGGCCGCCATCTGGCGCGAGGCCATCGACGCGGTGGTGAGTGGTGTGGCCAGCGTCGAGGATGTGGACAAGGCCATCGCTTACGGCCCGGGACTGCGTTGGGCCTTGATGGGTCCCCACCAGATTTTTCATCTGGCGGGCGGGCCAGGAGGCATGCGCAACTTCCTCGAGCACTTTGGACCGAATATCGAGAACTGGTGGCGCGACATGCGCGATGTCACTTTGACCCCCGAGGTCAAAGCCACGCTCATCGCGGGCGTCGATGACGAGAGCGCGGGTCGCAGCGTAGAGGTGCTTGCCGCCGAGCGCGATGAGCGCCTTCTGGATCTACTGGACATGTTGAAGCGGGCCCGCTGACCCATGGCCATAGAAGTTCCCGTCGTACTCCAGTCGCTGTCGTCTGCTGGATCCGCGCTCAGTGCTCTCACCGCGTGGACTAAAAAGGCAAAAGGTGACTCGAGGGCGCTGCTGGCAGAGCTGAAAGATAATCTCAGTTACCTGGATATGGTCGCCGAGGACGGTGTCGACCTTGCCGCTGTCGTCAACAAGCTGTCAATCGTGGAGTACAAGCGATTATCCAAGGAAGGGTACAACTTCAACGCTCTCAAGAAGCAGAAAATCGCCAGCTACGATTCACTCAAAGGCACGGATTTGTCTTCCTGGTCCGGAAAATCCACCGAGGATTTGATCGAGTCGATTTTCGAGAAGCTCAACATAGTGAAGATCAAGTTCCCGCATGTGGCGGAAAACGATAAATACCGGTGGAGTGTCAGGGTGGACAACATCAGGAAGCGCATCTGGCTGTTGTTAAAGCACGTGTCCGCCTGACCAGGCAGCGCCCTATCCTGATTCAACCCGCACGCCCGTCGAGCCGGGCGCGGGAAAGAATCGGCGCGTAAATCGCGCAATAGATCGCGAAAGCGGCAATCCAGAGAATTCCCGCAACCGTCCATGTGATCGGCACCAGCATCGGTGCGACGACGGGCCCGAACACCCGAACTGCGGCGGCGAGGGTGAGCAACAGGTACGCGGCCACGATGGGTTTTGCCGCCACCAGCGGTCTTCCCGTATGCCCGAGGGCCGCGCGGGTCATGACGGCGAGGATCATGGTTGCGTAGGCGCCGGCGGTGAGCCCGTGCACCCAGCCGGTGCCGGCTTGCAGCTGCCACGTGAGCCAGATGCCTTTGAGTCCGAGGCCGATGGGGATCCACGCGTAAGCGATGTGCAGCACCCAGGCGATGGGCATGTCCCGGGTAAGCCAGCCGCGCCAGCGTAACAGCCGCCAGGCATGTAGCACGCAAGCGACGAGCGCCACGACGCCCGCGAGCCCACCGCCGGGGACTGCCAGGTCCACCACCAGCACCGTAGCGGCGGCGGCGAGCGCCGCACCATCCACCCATCCGAATGGCGCGACACGGGCGCCGGGGTGGCGAGTGCGGAGCGCGTTACCGGTGAACGCGGGTACGATCCGGCCACCCACCAGCGTGACCATGAGCAGTATCGTGTCCAGTGCGAGTGTCGGCCCGTGGATACCGAGCCGCGCACCGACAGCCGGCAGGTGGAACAGCAGGTTGGCGGTGAACAGCAGAACCAGGAAGGCGACCAGGGGAAGATTGCGCAGGTTGCCGGCGCGGATCAGTGAAGGTGTGATAGCAATGGCGACAATCGGCAGAAATGCCAGGTCGATGGTGGCGGCGAGGGGTTGCGGCACACCGAGGCCGGGGAACATGGCGATCCTGCCACCTAACCAGACCGCTACCAGCACCATCAGCGGTGGACCGGCGAAGCCCCGCTGTCCCGTCCAACTCGCCACCGCCGTCAGCAAAAAGCCGGCGAGGGCCGCGGCGATGAAGCCGAAGATCATCTCGTGGGTGTGCCACTGAACAGGCGCGAGCCAGGCTATCCCCCAGGGCATTCCGTGCAGCACGGCGAGCCACACGGCCATGGCGACTATCGCCTGCACGCCTGCAAGCAGGAAAAAAGGGCGGAATCCGTAGTTGAATAGTGCCGTCAACGGTGCGCGACCCTGAAATGCGCGGGCTTAGCCCCCTTCTTTTTTCTTGTCGTGCTTCATGTGGCCATCGCCCGTTTCTTCCGGCTGGAAAATCATGACCTCTACCTCGATGCTGCCGGCGCGCTCGAAGTTGAGAGTAAGCGGGAAGGAATTGCCCTCCACCAGAGGCTGGCTGAGTCCCATCAGCATGATGTGCAGACCGCCGGGTTGCAGCACCGACGGGTCCCCCGGCGTGACCTCGACCACACCCACCGGTCGCATCTTCATCAGGCCGCCTTCCATGATGTGGTTGTGGAGTTCGGCCTTTTTGGCCGCCGGCGTGGAAACGGAGACGAGCCTGTCCGGGGCGCTACCCTTGTTCATAATCGTCATGTAGGCGGCGCCGTTCACCGACACCGCCGGCAGGGGGCGCGACCACGGTTTCATGATGTGGATATCGCCCTGCATGTAGTCGTGGGCGGTGGCCGATGTTGCCAGGGCGAACGCGGCTGCTAACAGTGCTAAATAACGAGTCATGATGATCCTCCTGCCGACGATCCTGCGCCGGAATCAGCCGCTAGTAAAGCAGGGGTCATCAGTGGCGCAATTTGGCGGAATTCAGCACCTTCGGATTAACCACGTTGATGGGTGCGCCGGCCGCAAAGGCGGCGATTTGATCGAAAATGTCGGTGAATTGAATTTCGTACTCATCGTGGGTGACGTATCCGATGTGCGGCGTGCACACGACGTTGTCCATTGCAAATAATGGATAGTCGGTATCCAGTACCGGCTCTTGCTCATAAACATCGACGGCGGCCATGCCCGGGCGTCCCGCCTTGAGAGCGTCGACCAAGGCGCCGGGCGTGATTAACGGCGCGCGGCTGGTATTGACCAGCAGGGCCGTTGCTTTCATCCGCGCCAGGTCGTCGCTGGTCACGATACCGCGAGTAGCGTCGACGAGACGCATATGTAGTGACAGCACGTCGCAGGCCGAGAAGAATGCCTCCTTGCTGGCGGCTGTTTCGTAGCCGTCGCTGCGCGCCCGTTCCAGGGAATCCTCCCGCGCCCACACCAGTATGTTCATGCCGAATGCCTTGCCATAGCCTGCGACGACGCTCCCTATCCGGCCGTATCCATATATTCCCAGGGTCTTGCCGCGCAGACCGCGGCCCACGCCCATCTGCCAGTTTCCGGCCACCAGCGAGGCCATCTGTTGCGGAATCTGGCGCATCGCGGCCATGGTCAATGCCCAAGTCAGTTCCGCGGCGGCGTAGGACGGAGTACCTGCATGCTGGCTGGATGAAACAATGACGCCCAGCGCGGTACAGGCGTCCACGTCGATGTGCGGGTAGACGCTGCGCTGGCTGATGAGTTTGAGATTCTTCAGTTGCGCGAGCAGCGGTGCGCGGATCGCAGTGCGCTCGCGTATCAGCACCAGCACTTCGGTTTCACCCAGTCGCTCGGCCAGGGCTTCCGTTTCCTGCACGTGGTCGTTCCAGATCGTGACTTCGTGGTCTGCGAGCTTTTCGAAGCAGCCCAGCGTACGGACGGTGTCGAAGTAGTCGTCGAGAATTGTGATGTTCATGCTGAAATCTGAAGCGCAGGCCGGTGGGTGGCGCGAAAGTTTTGAACCCCTGGGTCCAGTTAACGTAACATGGATCGGGTCATTGCCGCCCATGGCGTTACCGGGCGTGCAGCTGTCCGTGCTCGCATGAGCAGCCTTCCCGGGGAACACGATGCCGTTGCGCTGGCTGATGTTGATCGTTTTGTTTCTGGTCAGGCTCGCCATGGGCTACCAGTTTCAGTCGGTGGCTTCGGTCTCCACCCATCTCGTTTCCGAGCTCGGCCTGAGCTACACCCAGGTTGGCACCCTGATTGGGTTCTTCCTGCTGCCGGGCATCTTCATCGCCATACCCAGCGGCACTCTGACCCGTGCGGTCACGGATAAGAACCTGCTGATGATAGGTGCGCTGGCGATGATCGCCGGTGCACTGGTGATGGCGACTGCAGACGGTGTCGATTCTTTGTATGCCGGTCGCCTGATTACCGGAATCGGGGGCTCGGTCTTCAACGTTATTTTGACCAAGATGGTGACGGACTGGTTCATCCGCGACGAGATCGTTACCGCCCTGGCTGTCATGTTAACGGCCTGGCCCATCGGTATCTCCCTCGGTCTGCTGACCCAAGGTGATATCGCCGACGCTCATGGCTGGCCCTGGGCGATGCATGCCACGGGTGTTCTGGCTTTCGTGGCGTTAATTCTAACCGCCACGCTTTACCGTGCGCCGCCCGGGTCGGATCGCGCGCCCGGGCAGCCGCTGCGGATCGGGCTTCCGCTTCGTCAATTCGTCCACATCAGCATCGTCGGCATTGGGTGGACGCTCTACAACGCGGCTTTCATCATTTTCGTGAGCTTCACACCGGATGTGCTGGTTGAACACGGATATACACCGAGCGTCGCGCGCTCGACGACCAGCCTTGCGATGTGGGCCATGTTGTTATCAATTCCGTTCGGGGGCCGCATTCTGGAGGTGTTCGGCTGGATTACGATCTCCATAGTGGTCACGATGTCCGTGGGGGCGGCTGCCATGGTGGCCGTTTCACAGGGCATCGCTCCGCAAGCTCTTTGCGCCGCGTACGGCGTCATAATTGGTATTCCCGCGGGTGCGCTGATGGCACTTTCCGCCCAGGCGCTCAGTGCCGACAACAGGGGACCGGGTCTCGGAATTTTCTACACCTGGTATTACGTTGGAATGACTGTGGGGCCCGTTCTGGCCGGATGGACCCGCGATGTCAGCGGCAGCGCCGCGGCTCCGCTTATCCTCGGCGCGGCCTTGTCGGGAGGGGTGATACTGAGTGTCTGGGTTCTGCGCCTGTTGCAGGCGACGTGGTCCATCGAGACCGCGAGCACGTCTGCCCGACAGGGGGCGCGCTGATTGCCGGCAGCTACGCTTGTTCGTCTGCCGCGATGCCCGCGAGCACCGGGCGCAGATAGGAGAGAAAGCCCTCTGGATCCTCACTCATGGGAAAGTGCCCCATGCCGTCCATGATGCTGATCTGCGCACCGTCGATGCGACGCGCGAGCTCGCGGGTGTCGTCGGGGGTACAGGAGTAATCGTATTCGCCGGTGAGCAGATAGAGGGGGCAGAGGCTTGTGTCGATGTCGGCGACCCGGTCGCGTAAGTCGCCGTCCACGGTATAAAAATACAAATCGCCGCGGAACACGCCGGGTCCGCCCTGAGAGTAATGCCAGAGTGTTTCCCAGCGGTCGTCTTCCGGTGCCGACGGCCCGATGAGACCCGACACTATTCCCGAGCAGACCTCGCCGCCGTGCACATCGGGGCGGTGCAGCCACTGGAGATCGTAGTAGGGTTCCGCATGGGCCCCGGACTGCAGCCCGATGAGAGCGCGAAAACGTTCCGGATAATCCAGGGCAAGCTGCAAAACGATGCGCCCGCCGATGGAGCAACCCATGATCACCGGCCGATCCAATGAAAGCGCATCGCACACCGTCAGTATCATGTCGACGTAGTCCTGGGACGTGAGCCTGTACTCGAAGCGGTGCCAGCCCGACGGCGGCGATGATTTGCCGTGCCAGGGCATGTCGAATGCGATGACCCGAAACTTCTCCGTAATGCCTGCATCGTTCATCACGGCTCGGTACTGTCGGCTGTCAGACCCGGCGGTGTGCAGACACACCAGCGGAATACCCTCACCGGCTTCCTCCACGTAGAGCCGCTGGGATCTGCCAAGCAAATCCAGTTTCAGATAGCGGCCGACGACGGGCTCGAACCCGGACTCCACCGCCCCGGTCATGCCGTAGCCCCTTCGCGCAAACGCCCCAGCAGGTCCTTGAAGTATCGGATGTGCGTCATGAACGGATAGGGATCGCCTTCGAGCCGCAGCCGCTTGAATTTCATCATCGCGACCAGATCGTGATAGCCCGGTGGCGGGGATTCGCTCCAGAATGCGCTCCAATCCTTCGATGACGCGCGCAGCGCAAAGGTCCACCGAGGCATGACAAAGGGTCCCCGCTCGACGGATTCGACGCTGCCTTCCCGGATGCGGATGAGATACTGTTGCTCGCCTACCTCGAGCATGAGGCTGACATGGAGAAAGCGTCCCCGATGGGTCAGCCACGCGTCGCCATTGGCAAGCTCCGCTAAGCGTTCGATGGCGTGATCGTTCATTCGATTTGCTCCCGGTCGGTTATGATCGCCGGCCACTTCGTGCTTTCCCAGTAGTCGTAGAGACCGACTCTCTTAATCAGATCGTTGAAGCGGTTGTCGCTGCGAAATGCCTTTGCCTCCGGGATCAGCAGCGCCTCGATGCTGAGGCCCCGATTGTCGATCAGTTGGTCCACCAGCTCGAACGCGGTATCCACATCTTGCACGAATATCGACGCGACGAAGACTACCGGCAGGCCGCGTTGATGGCGCATTTCTAAAAGTGACCGCAGAAAGTCCGCCCGGCCCTGTTCATCACTCAGTACGCCAATAATCAAATCCACCCAGACATCATCGAGGCCAAGTCGTATCTGAGTATTGCCGAGCAGGGCTCTCGTCTCGGCAACTCTTTTCATTCTCCACAGGAGCAGAATATATGGCTCGAGGATGGCGGTTCTCTCGAATCCGAGCGCGGTGGCAGTTTGAAATTGTTCATCCGCCAGATCGTTTTTCCCCTGCAAAAGGTAGGTAAATGCAAGCCGCTCGTTGACTGCCGGAGAAACCGGGTCCAGGTCGTAGGCGACCAATATCTGCTGGACCGACCGATCCAGCTCGCCGACCATGGATAGAAACTGTGCGTACCATTGGTGTGCGGAAGGGTCGACGAACTGGCCCTCCAGGGCACGCTGAAACTCCTGTTCGGCGCTCGCCCACTCCCACAGGTGCATACTCGTAAAAGCGAGCACGGTATGCGCTTCGCTTACGCGGTCGTCGAGTTCCAGTGAACGCTTAGCAAAGTTTTTCGCGCGTTCGAAGCAAGGCTCCACCGGCTCGCTGGCGTAAAAAGGCAGCACCGAATACGCTTTCGCCATGGCGATATGCGCATGGGTAAACGACTCGTCTCGGGTGCAGGCCGCCTGGAAGAGACCGATACTTTTTCGAATCGGATCTTCTCCGCGCCGATTCAAGTGAAACTTCCCCTGTAGATACAATTGGTACGCTTGAAAATCGGAGGTCGCGGATGTGCGATCGCGAATCGCGGCGGTATCGCTGTCCTTTGAAGCGATTGCCGATCGCAGGGCGTTTACTATCGCGCCAGAGAGTTCGATTTGCAGCGCGAAGAAATCGGCAATAGGTTTTTCATAGATCTCCGACCAGATATGGTAACCGGTGGTGGTGTCGAGTAGTTGGGTGGAGATCCGCACCTGATTGCCTGTGTGGCGCACGCTGCCCATCAGCACGGCATCGACACCAAGTCGCTCGCCAATCAATCGAATATCGACGTTCTGATCCTTGAAGTAGAACGCAGAGGTACGGGCGGCCACTTTCAGTTCGGAGATCTTGGCAAGCAAGGTCAACAACTCCTCGGCCATTCCATCGCTGAAGTATTCGTACTCCGAGTCGTCGCTCAAATTCGCGAAGGGGAGAACCGCGATGGATTCGTACACAGGGGAGCGTTGTGTAGGCGTCTCTTTTTCGAGCTCATCTATGGCCAGCTCCGAGACGGTCGCTATCAGCCGATAGCCTTTCTTGGGGATCGTTTCGATGTAGCGCGGTTCCCGCGAGTCATCGCCCAGATGCTTGCGCAGCAAAGAGACGCAACGGGAGAGCACTTCGTCGCTGACGAAGTTGGTGTGCCAGACGTCGTTGATGATCTGCTCGCGGGGAACAGTCTGGCCGGCATAGCCGACCAGAACCATGAGCACATCCATCACCCGCGGCTCCACGTGCTCCGGTCCGCGGGAGCTGATGATCTTCGACTCGGCCGGCTCTATGAAGCAGACACCGAGCTGAAACCCTTTTTCAGGGGTCTGTTCCAATTCCTTCCCCCACTGGACAACACGGGATCGACGGATTTCCGTGGGCCCGCGTTCGCGCTTCATCATCCATGCTGGGTACGCTCCCATGGATGGATGGGAGCGGTCCGCTGGCAGCGGTAGGGCGCTGCAGCTCCATTGTAGAGAGCGAATCTTGACGCTCCGATAGTCCGCCGCAAGGCGTTTCGGAGCAGATGACCTAGTATAGGCGCGGATGTGACTGCTTATGAAGTGCGTAAAGTCGGACAGGTTGCCCTGGATCAGGCTTCTCGGGCTTGCGCGAGAAGAGGAAATTCGTCGCCGGCCGACAACGGACAATGGGGCGGGCTCAGCGATTTTTTCTTCGAGATGATGGCGGGACCGTGCTTGCCCAGTTCATCGATGATCCTTTCGATGCGGAAACTCATGCGGTCCGCCGAGCTGGCCGCATCGAGATCCCTGAACGAAAAAAACAGCGTCTCCGACTGTTCGACAATACTTTGCACGCTCGACCAGGTCGGCTGATCCAGGCCGCAACCGTGGCTGGATAAGCGAATGACACCCGCCACCCAGGGCATGCGCGCCGCCAGCTTTGCGCCCCACAGAATCTCGTTGCTATTGGCGCTGTTCGAGCATGGCCACACGTCGGAAATATCGAAGGGCGAGGCAATCGTACCTGCGTGCACGTCGCCTTCGAACATCCAGTAGAGCAGATCGAGATCCGTGGGGAAGTACTGAGCCCATAGCACGGGAAGTCCGCGGGCCAGCAGTCGCGAGGCAATCTCGTGATTGATGCCGGGATCCATGTGATAGGGACGGGCAAGGACCATCAGGCAGGGTTTGTCGTCTCTGGCGCATCGCTCGAGGGTCCAGCGATTGCACCGGCGCAGGCGTTCGTTGAACACCCGCAACGCCCCATATCCTCTGCTGACCGCGGCGCGCGTCTCGTCCAGGGTGAGTCCCGGAATCGCGTCCTGCAAGCCCTCGAGCAGTTGTCTGGGAACCAGGGCAGGATCGCCGAGGGAGACGAGTGGCGCGGCGTAGTAGATTGCCCGCTTTTTCAATGTTTGCGTCTTCTCCAGATACCCCACGCGAAAATTTTCAGGTGCCGCGGTCACCTGCGGGCAAGCAAGGGTATCCACACTGTTGCCGGTCAATACCGAGGGCAGCGAGTAGATCATGGGGCACAGCAGCAGGTCGATCTTGCCCTTTCGACCTTGTAGCAATTCCTTGAAATGATTGGACGCGCACGCGACCGGATAGCAGCAACTCGCTTGTT
>JAACFO010000246.1 GCA_009937425.1 Gammaproteobacteria bacterium | reverse complement strand
CAGTGCGGATATCTGACGTGCGGTGTCATCGAGCTGCTCACGGGCGCGTGCGATTTCCTCACGGCTTTCCTGGATGTGTCGATTCTCCTGCGCTAACAACTGATTGACGCGCTCTTGATTCCTGGCGCTCACGGGCGCGCCAACGTATCCATCTGATCGCGTGCTGCCAATGCTCGCTGGCGGAAGCAGACGAAACAGAGATTGCGGCAACTCGGACTCTGCTTTTGCGACGGTGTCCGGTACGACTCCCGGCGGTTCTTCCTTCGGTGAATTCGATAGCGCCGCTCGGTCGTCGGTCACTGGCGAGGCAATCACGGCAGAAGAACGGCTCCGGATTTGCGGGTCGGGGGTCGATACTCCCGCAGTCGATGTGGGTCCCGGATTCGCCTTGATCAAAGCCAGCGCTTGCGTGTGCGACCAACGGGACACCGTCTCCGGCGTGGGCACCCTCAGGTACACACCGGACCTGAGCATATTGATGTCACCGCCTATGAATGCCCGTGGGTTAAACCTGTAAAGCGCCCAGGCCATCTGAGCCCATGTCACACCCGGCTCCTTTCTGAGTCGCATCGCCAGCTTCGACAGTGTGTCTCCAACCAACACCGGACCGAAGTGTCCCGGATCGTGCACAGTCTGTGGTGTCGACGCTGGTGCTACTGTGGCCTTTATGGCCTTGGGGACGGATACCCGCTCGGGCGGCGGCTCTGTCGTTGTCGTCGTCGGAAGGGAATAACCCGGCGGGTCGAGAAGCAGCGTGAACTCGCGCGTCACGTGCTCCCGCGCATTCTCCACCACCAGCAGGAATCTCACGACGGGCTCGCGGATCGCCTGATCGGAAGTGATACGCACGTGCGCTTCGTCCCCTGCCCAGGCGGAAACATCGGCCCGCAGCCCTCGCAACAGTTCGACAGAGGTGATACCCGCGGCGGCGTGCATCGCCTCGGAACCGATGGCCGCGTCAGGTTTGGACGCGTCGTGATCCAACCCGATAAGGGCGACCTCGACATCCAGAGGCTCATTGAGGCGGGACTTGAGCGTTGCGTCGCCCAGACCGAGGGCTGCCGCATCTAGCAGGGGCGCCGTTCCTATCAGGATAGAAACGAATAATATTAACCGTCCAGGTTTCATGCGGGCCAACCACGGCCGCAACATCTGCCAGTGGAGAAATCGGGGCGGTTGCGACGCTCTCTGCGTTACTTACGATGCAAGGCCGACACGATAATTGGAGTGGGCCGTCACTGCTGGGACCTGGAACACAACTGTAAGAAACTGTCGGAAAGGTTAACTACTTCAAGTCCAGTCTTCGAAAGCGAAGCAGTCGGCTGATCCAGAAGACAATATCTGGCTTGTTACTGCACGAGTCAGACCGCTTGGCCCGCCAATAGAAACCAGGTTCTTACGATTGCGTCGAAATCCTTTACGGTCCCCGCCCTCCTATCGTTTAACTGTCTGAAACATAGAAAGAAAAAATCTTGGCGTGCATTTTGCTGGAGTCATTGCAACTGCCCCCGCAGGGCGGTGCCGACCCTGGCAACAATGCAAGAGGCGCACGACAGTGAAAATTTACTTCGTCGCACGAACCGTTGGCTGCAAACCCAGCAGAGCGACCCAGGGTGTCGTCGAACGGAAACATTGGGTGATTCTGAAGAAGACGCTTGCCGCCGATGGCTTCGTCATCACCTACTGGAATCCGGTCACTGACACCGTCTCGAAGGACGCAGCAGCTTGAACGTGTCAAAGCCGCCGACCACAAGGACAAGCAGTATGTTCAAGAAGTTAATTCCCGAAAGCGAAACCGGAGAAGTGAGCAGCAGAAAAGCTACTCGGCTGCCCTCCTCCATCATCCGTAATCAGGAGCCCACCCCCATCGGGCCATCCATGCATTTCAGCGGCCACATCAGGGGTAACGACGATCTCATCGTTCACGGTCACGTGGAAGGCACGGTCGATCTGGGCGATGGCCTGCTGATGGTGACCAGGGATGGAAAGGTCGATGCCGATGTGAGCGCACGCGTCATCACCATCGAGGGGCAGGCAAGCGGCAAGCTCCAGGCCACCGAACAAATTATCGTGCGCCGATCGGGCCGGGTCCGTGGCAGCATCAGCGCGCCGCGCATCGCCCTGGATTTCGGATGCGCGTTCAGCGGCTCTATCGATACGGATACCGCGGAAGAAGCAACGCCAGCGAGCAGGGACGACAAGATCGCGGATTTCAAATCCGCCATTTCCAGCAGCAGCGGTGTGCCCGCCAGGTCGACCATGGGAAAAAGCTCGCAGCGATAGTCGCTGAAAGCGCGGGCATAGCGCCTACGGGGAGCAAGATCCCTTTGATCCCGGCGTTCAAGCCGATTAGTCTCTTGGCCGATTAGTCTCTTGGCGATTCCGCTTGCTGCCCTGAGCAAGCGGACTGGTACGCCTTCACCAAAGGGTCACCGTCGTCCTTGAAACGCCCCATCCCAGAGTATGCGACGGAAATCGCCATCGTCCTCGTATCACTTGGTTTGTTTGCATTCATTAAGCTCGCCGATGCGGTAAAGGGCGAGAACAGTCATGGATTCGATGAACGGATCCTTTTGATGTTTCGCAGCCCCTCGGACCTGCTCGAGCCACTCGGCCCCGGGTGGCTGGAAGTGGTCGTTCGTGATATTTCAGCCCTCGGCGGCCTGCTCGCGCTGGGATTGACCACCGTCGCTGCCTGCGGTTACTTGTGGCTGAAACACAGGCGCCAACTGGCATTATTTGTCGCCATCTCGGTTTGCGGCGGATCCTTCGTCAATACCCTGCTCAAGGGCGTCATCGGCCGGCCTCGACCAGACATTGTGCCCCATGGAACGTCGGCTGCCCTGAGCAGTTTCCCCAGTGGCCATGCGATGATGGCTGCGGTGGTCTTTCTTACTCTGGGGGCGTTACTGGCGCTGTCCAGCGACGAGACGCGCATTAAAATCTACATACTGTCGTGGTCGGTGTTGCTGACTGTGATGGTCGGCGTCAGCAGAGTTTATCTGGGCGTGCACTGGCCCACCGACGTCATCGCCGGATGGATTGCGGGCGCAACCTGGGCCACGCTGTGCCTTCTGGTAGGGCGAAGAATTGTTCTGGCGGAGAAAGCCGTGCTAGATCTGTCCCGATGAACTGCAGTCGGCAAACTGCGCCAGGTAATCGGTGAATTTCGACAGGTAATCCGCAGAGTCGTAGCGATCCAGCATGAATGCGGTTGCATAGTCGGGGCGTTCGGCGCCGGTGACGTGGGCAGCGAGGAGTTCGCCGCCGGCACACGCAGTCATGATGCCGTAGCCCGAGAACGCACCCATCAAGTATGCACCTTCTACCGGCGTAGGGCCGATCAACGGGCGATTCTCTTCGGTCTTTCCGTAATAGCCGCCGTCCACGAAGGGCTGTGGAAGATGGTCGAAGTACGCTGTCAGCCCCGGCACCATGGCGGACATGCCCCGCAGCAGAATTTCCGGCATCGCCGGATCCCAGATCTGCGGAAACACCGGTTCGACCCGTGTCGTATCCAGGGTCCAGTACAAGAGCACGTTGTCACCGCCGGCGGGCCGGCCGTGTACACCGGCCGGAAACTCCTCCAGCAATGCACGGCCGTCCGGCGCAGACGCCAGTGCTTCGCGCTCTTCTTCACTCCACGGCAAATGCACGGGATCATTCCAGATGATCAGGGGCGCATCCTGGGAGAGCGCACCGCGGCGATCGTGGAAAGACAGTTTCACGTGGGACTCACTGAATACCGGTAGATCGATACCGGTCATCTCACCCACTTGTTTGAAAAACGGCCCCGCCGCGTTGACGAAGGTATTCGTGGAAATCGTCTCGGTGGCGCCGCTGACCGCCACCTGAACGCCGCGAACCCGTCCTCCCGCCGTATCCACCACCTGTACGCGGCCCCGCAACAAGCGCGCGCCCCCGGCCCGCGCCTGCTCGAGCATATACATGCCGAGCTGCTGGGCGCTCAGCCAGCCGCAGCGGCGCGCGTGAACGACAGCGATGGTGCCGTCGTTGAGATAGGGGAAATGCTGCTGTATGAGCGCTTGATCCGTGATCAAATCCGCACCGGTGGGAAGATTCTCGAAGCCCGTGGTTGGAGCCGGAACATAATCTGCCCCGCCGCTGCCCGGCCCATGCTCGCGCAACTCCCCTGCTCCGAGGGCACAGGATTCCCGCGCACCTTGCCGCATGCTCTCGACACGACCCTCGTCGGCAGTTGCGAACAAATAGCCGCGGCGATTGAGTAAGAACCGGTTGTCGCTCTCCCGCGCAAGCGCCTCCAATATGTCGATGCTGCGATTCGTCATCGCCACCATGGCGTCGCCGGGACCCGGCCACCAGTTGCGGTAGCACTCGGTGGATTTGTCGCTG
>JAACFO010000091.1 GCA_009937425.1 Gammaproteobacteria bacterium | reverse complement strand
GAGAAGAATGCTGCCCTCGTCGAGGACATAGAAGCGTGGCACGAGCATGGCCAGCGTACTCTTGCCGCTGCCGGAGTGCCCCACCAGCGCCAGAGTCTCGCCGGGCTCGACCGTGATGGACACATGATCCAGAGCCGGCTCCTCGCCACTTCCATAGGTGAATCCGATATCGCGAAACTCCAGGCGGCCCCGGGCCCGGCCGATATTCTGGGTGCCGCGGTCCGCCTCCGACGCTTCATCCACCAGGGCGAAGACGCTGGCGGCGGCGGCGATGCCTCTTTGCAGTAGCCCGTTGACACCGGTCAGCCGTTTAATAGGAGAGAAAAGCAGCGCCATGGCGGCGAAGAAGCTCACGAAGCCGCCGATGGTGATTTCATCGGTGGCCGACAAATGCGCCGCCAGAATCAGAATGATGGCCAGGGCGACGGAGATGACCACCTGGGCAACCGGTGAGTTGGCGGTGGACGCCGCCATGAATTTCAATTGAAAACGCCGCACCTGCTCGACGGTGTTGGCGAAGCGGCCTTTTTCATAAGGCTCGCCGCCAAAGCTGCGCACCACATGCTGGCCGTCGATGGCTTCTTCGAGCACGTGGGTGACATCTCCCATGCTTTCCTGCAACCGGTGGCTCATCAGTCGCAGGCGCGCGCTGAAGTATTTGACGAACAACACGATGATGGGCGCGGTGACGAAGGCGATCAAAGTGAGCTGCCATTGCAGATAAAACATCCAGGCCAACAGGCCGATGATCGACAGCGTGTCGCGCACCAACACCAGCAGCACGTTGGAAGCGGCTTCGGTCACTTGTGTCGCGTCGAAGGTCACCTTGGATATGAGGGTGCCGGAGGCGTGATTGTCGTAGTAGGCCGATGGCAGGCTCACCAGCTTGTCGAACATCTGGTTGCGCAGATCCATGACCACCCTGCCGCCCACCCATGTGAGCGCCATGGTGGTGGCGAAGGTGGCGGCGCCACGGATCACGAACAGCGCGATGATAAGCCCCGCCATGAGACCGACGGATTGCAGGTCCTTTTCGACAAAGCTTCCGTCGAGGGTGGGCTTGAGGAGCATCGGCAGGGCCGGCTCGGTGCCAGCCAGTATCACCATAGCGCCCACCGCCAGCGCGAACATCCGCCAGTAGGGCGTCACATGGCGCAAAAGGCGCGTGTACAGATCCCGGCCGGTCAGACCGTAGACGGCGGATTCCTGGGAAGCGGTATTCGTCATGGGCACCGTTGACAAGGCCGGCGGGCGTCAGCTCTGTATAAGAGAATAGTCCGCTCCGCAATAAGGGCACTTGGCCTCGCCGCTTTTCTCGATGGGCAGATAGACTTTGGGGTGGGAGTTCCACAGGCTCATGCCGGGCATCGGGCAGCTCAGGGGCAGATCGTCCCGGGTAACCTCATAACGATTTTCCGCATTGGACTGGATGAGCCCGTCTTGCGCGGCGCTTTGTTGCTTCACTGGTCGATTCCTCCGGCGGCCACGGGTGCTATGCGACCAGGGTCAGCCACTCGCCATGGGAGTTGCTGCGGCCGTGGACATGATCGAAGAAAGCCTTCTGCAGCTTCTCGGTGACGGGGCCGCGGGCGCCCGTGCCGATACGGCGATTGTCCAGCTCGCGGATGGGCGTCACCTCCGCCGCGGTGCCGGTGAAAAACGCCTCGTCCGCCACGTACACTTCGTCGCGGGTGATGCGCTTCTCCACCAACGGTATGCCGAACTCGTCGGCCAGCACTACGATGGTATCCCTTGTTACGCCTTCCAGGGCCGAGGTCAGGTCCGGCGTGTACATGATGCCGTCGCGGACGATGAAAATGTTCTCACCGCTGCCTTCGGCCACGTAACCTTCGTTGTCCAGCAATAACGCTTCGTCGTATCCGCAACTCAACGCTTCCTGCAGGGCGAGCATGGAGTTCATGTAGTTGCCGTTGGCCTTGGCCTTGCACATGGTGATGTTGACGTGATGGCGTGTGTACGACGACGTGCGAATGCGAATGCCTTTCTCCATGCTCTCCGCGCCCAGATACGCGCCCCATTCCCAGGCGGCCACCATGACATGGGTGGATAAGTTGTCCGCGCGCAAACCCATCCCTTCCGAACCCAGAAAGCACATTGGCCGCAGGTACGCACTGGTGAGACCGTTGTCGCGCACCACCGTGCGCTGCACCTCGTTGAGGGTGTCTTTGTCATAGGGCATGTTCATGCCCAGAATGTGTGCCGAGCGGAACAGGCGATCGGTGTGTTCCTGCAAACGGAAGATGGCGGTGCCGGTGTCGGTCTCGTAGGCGCGCACGCCTTCGAATACGCCCATGCCGTAGTGCAGGGTGTGTGTCAACACATGCACTTTGGCTTCCCGCCACGGCACCAATTCGCCGTCCAGCCAGATGACCCCGTCACGGTCCGCCATATTCATCGAATTATTCCCATCAACGTGCTGCTCAATTCTGTCCCGCGCATCTGGCTGCTCAATCCTCCATCAGGGCCTGCCAGATCGCCACTACGCCCTGCCGGTAATGGTCAAAATCACCATCACTCTTCACGGTCGTCTCCTCCTGGAGGGCGAGCGCGTGGACGCGGGCGCGATAGGCACGGTAGGCGTCTGTAAGGAGCTCGACATCTCGAGTCTCCATCAATCGGGCATCCGCGATGCCCTCCAGAAGCCGGATATTGTCGGTGAAGTCCAGGTAATCCCCTAGACGGGCCGCCCAGCGCAGGGCCGCATATTGCACCATAAATTCGATATCCGCGATACCACCGGCATCCTGCTTGAGGTCGAATTTTCCCGTGGGGTCACTGGCGCCGCTGCCGAGCTCCCGGCGCATGCGTTCGCGCATCTCGCGTACGTCGCGCTTCAATGTCTCCGGGTCCCTGGACATGAGCAGCAGCTCGCGGCGGATTTCGGCAAAGCGGGATTGCAGAGCGGGACTCCCGGCCACTACCCGGGCACGCACCAGCGCCTGGTGCTCCCAGGTCCAGGCCTCGGTCAACAAGTAGTCACGCAGGGCTTCCACGCCGTTTACGAGCAGTCCCTTGGCGCCCGCGGGCCGCAGGCGGAAGTCCAACTCATAGAGCGTGCCCTCGGCGGTGGCCGTGGTGAGATAGTGGATGATGCGTTGCCCCAGGCGCGCGAAGAATACCGCGTTGTCGACGATCTTCTCGCCATCGGTGCGTTGATGACTTCCGCTGCTTCCATGCAGCAGCACGATGTCGAGATCCGAGCCGTAGCCAAGCTCCAGGCCGCCGAGCTTTCCGTAGGCTGCGATGGCAAAGGGTGCCGGGTGGGTGTCGTCGCCGTCGCCCATGCGCGGCTCCCCATAGCGTGCCGCCATGTCCCGCCAGGAGAGGGTCAGAACCTTGCGCAGGGACACCTCGGCGATGGCCGTAAGATGATCACTCACCACCATCAACGGCATGACCCGGGACACGTCCGCGGCAGCCACGTGCAGCACGTTGGCGTGCTTGAATTGGCGCAGCACTTCCATTTCCTGTTCCATGTCCTTGTCATCGACCACTGACAGGCGCCGATCGATATCCGCTTGGAGGGCTGCTTGATCCAGAGGCGCATACAGGGAGCGTGGATCCAACAGCTCGTCCAGCAACACCGGGTGGCGGCCCAGCTGCCTGGCGATCCACGGGCTCGCGGCACACAGGCGCACGAGTTGCGATAGCGCCAGCGGCCGCTCTGCCAGCAGTGCCAGGTAGGCGCTTCGACGCGCCACTGCCTCGATGATGTGAAACACGCGCTGCAGGGTCGCAAGGGACTCGGGTTGGGAGGCGATGGCTCGCAGCAGATCGGGAATCAGCCGCGCCAGTCGGCCGCGCCCACTGTCGTCCATCAGCTTGAGAGCATAAGTCTCCCGGACCCGGTTGATGTGTTGCCAGGCCTCTTGCGCGTCAGAATAGCCCTCCGCTTGCAACACGCTTACCGCATCGGCGGCATCCATGTTTCCTGTCCACAAGGATTTGAGTACTTCATCGCTATCGCTGGTTTCCACTTCACTACCAAAGACTTGAGAGAATTGTGCGTTAACACGTTGACGATGGTGATCGAGTACCGGGGCGAAACTCTTCCAGTCGGCGAAACCCATGCCCACGGCGAGCACGCTGCGCCCGGCGGCATCGCCGGGCAGGGTGTGCGCCTGGCGATCGGCGACCTGCTGCAGCCTATGCTCGGTGGTGCGCAGAAAGCGATACGCTTCGCACAGATCCTGTACCGCATATTCGGGCAGTTGGCCGCGTTCGCCGAGGATCTTTATGACGGTGAGAATCCGGCCATCGCGAAGCTCCGGCTGTCGTCCGCCGCGCACCATCTGGAAGGCCTGCCCGGTAAACTCGATTTCGCGGATGCCCCCGGGACCGAGCTTGATGTTGTCATGGAGTCCTTTGCGTTCGATCTCGTCGGTGATCATGGCTTTCATTTCGCGGATGGATTCCAGCGCGCCGAAGTCCAGGTAACGCCGGTAGACAAACGGGCGCAGGCGCTCGAGTATCGCTTCGCCGCTTTGCCTGTCGCCGGTGACAGCCCTCGCGCGGATGAGCGCGTAACGTTCCCAGGCGCGGCCGTGACTCTGGTAGTAGTCCTCGAAGGCGTCGAAGTTCAATGCCATGGGGCCGCTGCTACCGAAGGGGCGCAAACGCATGTCGACGCGGAATACGAAGCCTGCATCGGTACGCTCGCTGAGCACTTTGATCAAACGCTGACCGAGACGTCGGAAGTACTCGTCATTGGAAAGCTGTTTGCGGCCCCCGGCGGTGAATCCGGCCTCGGGAAAACAGAAAATAAGGTCGATGTCCGACGAAAAATTGAGCTCTCCGGCCCCCAACTTACCAAGGGCCAGCACCACGAGCTGCTGAGGGTTGGCGTTGTTTCCCCGTGGTTCGCCCACATCGTTGGACAGCCATTGGTGCAATTTCTCGACGCTCTGTCGTAGCACGGCATCGGCGAAGGCGGAAGTTTCTCTGAGGGTTTCCTCGAAATCGGCGAGCCCACCAATATCACGCCATGCGATACGCACCATTTCGCGGCGCTTGAGCGCGCGTAAGGCGTGCATGAGCGTGGCATCGTCGCTGCTGGCCTCGATGGCTGCCGCGGTTCTGCTTGCGTAGTCGCCGGCGCCGCTGCCGTCGCAGGGGCGTTGCAGATCGCCGCCTGCCAACAACTCCCGCAGCATGGCCGGATGCCGCGTGCAGTTGTGCGCCACGTACTCGCTGCAGGCGAGCACCCGCTCCGCATCTCCGGGCAATTCATCGAGCCCGGGCAGTGTGTCGCCCACCGATTCCCGCAACGCGGCGTAGCGCTCGCGCGCCGTGCCCGCGAGGGCCGCAGGCAGTGCCGCCATGGGCGTGTTCAAACTGGAATCGTCACGGTCATGTTGCCTTTTTAACGCGAAAAAAAAGCCCCGTCACGGATGACGGGGCTTTTTCTCGCGGACAGGAGTCCGGAAACGACTTACATCATGCCGCCCATGCCGCCCATGCCGCCCATGTCGCCACCAGGCATTGGAGGCTCGTCCTTCTTCGGAAGGTCGGCCACCATGGCTTCGGTGGTAACCATGAGGCCAGCGATGGAGGTGGCGTTCTGAAGCGCCGTGCGCACGACCTTGGTCGGGTCGAGAATACCCATCTTGACCATGTCGCCGAACTCCTCGGTGGCTGCGTTGAAGCCGAAGTTACCCTTGCCTTCCTTGACCTTGTTGAGGACAACGGCAGCCTCGGCACCCGCGTTCTGGACGATCTGACGAAGGGGCTCTTCCAGAGCACGACGGGCTATGTCGATGCCGACGTCCTGATCGTGGTTGTCACCCTTGAGTCCTTCGAGCTTGGACAGCGCACGAATCAGGGCGACACCACCACCGGGGACGATGCCTTCCTCGACCGCCGCACGAGTCGCGTGCAGTGCGTCTTCGACGCGCGCTTTCTTCTCCTTCATCTCGACTTCCGTGGCAGCACCAACCTTGATGACCGCTACGCCGCCGGCGAGCTTCGCAACCCGTTCCTGCAGCTTCTCGCGATCGTAGTCGGAGCTGGTCTCCTCGATCTGCTGACGGATCTGATTGACCCGGGCCTCGATGTCCGTGGAGTTTCCGGCGCCATCGATGATGGTGGTGTTTTCCTTGGTGACCTGAACCTTCTTGGCGGTACCCAGGTCTTCCAGAGTCGCCTTCTCCAGGCTCAAGCCCACTTCCTCGGCAATGACGTTGCCGCCGGTGAGAACGGCCATGTCCTGCAGCATTGCCTTGCGGCGATCACCAAAGCCGGGGGCTTTGACGGCAACCACCTTGACGATGCCACGGATGGTGTTGACCACCAGGGTGGCAAGGGCTTCGCCTTCCACGTCCTCGGCGATGATCACCAGCGGCTTACCCGCCTTGGCGACACCTTCGAGGAGCGGGAGAAGATCACGGATGTTCGAGATCTTCTTGTCGTGCAGGAGGATCATCGGATCCTCGAGCTCGGCGCTCATGTTGTCCTGGTTGTTGATGAAGTAAGGCGACTGGTAGCCGCGGTCGAACTGCATGCCCTCGACCACGTCCAGCTCGTTCTCCAGTGCCTGGCCCTCTTCGACCGTGATGACGCCTTCCTTGCCAACCTTGGTCATGGCTTCGGCGATGATGTCACCGATATTTTCGTCGGAGTTGGCCGAGATGGCGCCGACCTGGGCGATGGCTTTGTCGTCCACGGTGGGCTTGGAAAGATCGTGCAGGCCTTCGACCACAGCGGATACGGCCTTGTCCAGGCCGCGCTTGAGATCCATCGGGTTCATGCCGGCGGCAACCGACTTGAGTCCCTCGGTCAACATGCACTGGGCAAGCACGGTGGCGGTGGTGGTGCCGTCGCCGGCGACATCGGAAGTCTTGGAAGCGACCTCCTTCACCATCTGGGCACCCATGTTCTCGAACTTGTCCTCGAGCTCGATCTCCTTTGCCACCGAGACACCGTCCTTCGTGACGGTGGGGGCGCCGAAGCTCTTGTCGAGAACGACGTTTCGGCCCTTGGGACCGAGTGTGACTTTCACCGCGTTGGCGAGGACATTGACGCCCCTCACCATGCGGTGACGCGAATCGTCACCGAAGCGTACATCTTTAGCGCTCATGAATAGCTCCTGAAATTTTGATATTTACTGAATCGTTAAATTGTGACTGGGTGTTTGTCAGGGGGGTGGGGAGCTGATCAGCTCTCGATGACCGCCATGATGTCTTCTTCGCGCATCACCAGCAGCTCGTCACCGCCCATCTTCACCTCGGTGCCGGAGTACTTTCCGAAAAGCACCTCGTCGCCGACCTTGACGTCCAGGGGCCGCACATCGCCACCCTCCAGAATCTTGCCTTTACCAACGGCGGTTACTTCGCCGCGGATGGGCTTCTCGGCCGCGGAGTCAGGGATCACGATGCCACCCGGAGACGTCCGCTCCTCCTCTTTGCGCTTGATGATCACGCGATCGTGTAAGGGCCGAATTTTCATGAAATTTTCTCCTGATCTGTAGTCGTTCGACAGAACATTGCTGTTGCGGGTACCAAACCTCCGGGCTGTGCTCCAGAGATTGTTAGCACTCTCATCGAGTGGGTGCTAATAATATGGGCAGATACCCCGAAGTCAAGGGGTTAGGGCAAAGTCAGTACCCTGAAAGGCATCAATCAGTCGTCCTCGCGGCGAAATTCGCCCTCGATGGCCCCGGGTTTGCCCGCACCGTGTTGGCCCCGGGCCATGCCGGCGGCGGCGATGCGCCGGGCCAGAAAGGATTCGATCGCCCAGCGCCTGAGGGGTGGCACCAGAAACAAAAACCCGATGGTGTCGGTGACGAATCCCGGAGTCAGCAGCAGGGCCCCGGCGACCAGCAACAGGGCCGCTTCGATGATGCCCACCGCCGGCAGCTCGCCGCGCTCCAGTTGCTGCTGCACCCGTCCGAGGGTGGCAAGCCCCTGGGCGCGGATGAGTCCAGCGCCGATGACCGCGGTCAGCACCACCATGGCGATGGTCGGCAGCACGCCGATGGCGCCACCAACCTCCAGAAGCACGTAAATTTCCACCAGCGGAACGGTGAAGAACAGCAGCAACAACAAGAAAAACACCCGCAACTCCTGAGGTTACCCGGCAGCACATGGGGTACCTTGTTTCCAACCTTGCACGTTTGGGGCGCAGGCCCCGGTTTACAATAGCCGGGGCGCCATGGTGTATTCTTTACCGGCGCTCGTGAACTCGACCAGCGCCAGCCGGTCCCATAGGCTAGCGTGTTCAGGACCCCCTTCGCTGCCGTATATGAGATCAAAACTGTTACCCCTTGTCGCCGTGATCCTGTGCGCCGCCGCCCTGGCCGGCGGCATGTACCTGCGCGGGCAGCTCGACCGGTCTGCGCCGGACATCATCACGGTGAAGCAGTCCGTGACCGATCGCAGTGTCTCGGTCCGGCGACCGGAATTCTGGCTGCCGGATCCGCAAGGGGTCCGTCATGGCGTCAGCGAGTGGGACGGCAAGGTGCTGGTGATGAACTTCTGGGCCACCTGGTGCCCGCCCTGCCTGCACGAGATCCCCATGTTCATTACGCTCCAGCAACGTTATGGGACCCGGGGTGTGCAGTTCCTCGGAATCGCCATTGACGACGCTGACAACGTGGCTGCATTTGCCGACGAGATCGGTCTCAACTACCCCACACTGCATGGCCAGATGGACGCTATCGAGGTGATGAGTGCCTACGGAAACAAGAGCGGGGGGCTACCCTTTACCGTGATCATCAGTCAATCCGGCCAGATCGTCGGCCGTCATCCCGGCGTCCTCGACGAGGCCACGGCCACCGCGCTCATCGAAGAATTGCTGTAGGCTGCCCGTCCCCGGCCGGGAAGGATCCGCCTACCGCAGCGAAAATATGCTATTCTGCTGCTATCTCCCATAAACCTGCCAACTTCTTTAACATCGGGGCGTGTGGCTGCCGGCATGGCGAATATTCTCGTTTTACACGGACCAAACCTGAATATGCTCGGCCAGCGCGAGCCGGAGCACTATGGCAGCGCCGGCCTGGACGCTATCGACACCCGTCTGGCGCATCTGGGGTCTACCCATGGCCATCAAGTGGAGAGTTTCCAGAGCAACGCCGAGCATTTGCTGGTGGAGCGGGTGCAAGCGGCCAGCGGTCAGGGGGTAGACTTCATCATCGTCAATCCGGCGGCATTTACCCACACCAGCATCGCCCTGCGGGACGCATTTCTGGCTTCCGGCATTCCCTTCATAGAGGTGCATTTATCGAATATTCATCGCCGCGAGACCTTCCGCCACCATTCTTATTTTTCCGACATTGCGGTGGGTGTCATCGCCGGCCTCGGGCCCCAGGGCTACGAGCTGGCATTCCAGGCCGCCGTCGAGCAGTTGAACACCGACAATGAATAAGCTCTGAACACAGCATGGATATTCGCAAGGTCAAGAAGCTCATCGATCTGCTCGATACGTCCAACGTCGACGAGATCGAAATTCACGAGGGTGAAGAGTCGGTGCGCATCAGTAGGCACCGTCCGCCCGCGGTGACCATGACAGCGCCAACGCCCGCCCTGGCAATCCCCGCTCAAGCGGCAGCGATCCCCGTGCCCAGTGACGCGCCCGCCGCCGGACCCGCTGAAGAACAGCTTCCCGCCGGCCACATCGTTACCTCGCCCATGGTCGGCACCTTCTACCAGGCGCCTTCGCCGGGGAGTAAGCCCTTTGTCGATGTGGGTCAGCGGGTGCAGACGGGCGATACCGTGTGCATCATCGAGGCGATGAAGATTCTCAACCAGATCGAAGCCGACCACAGCGGCGTCATCGGCGCCATCCTGGTGGAGAACGGCCAACCGGTCGAGTACGGCCAACCGCTGTTCGTGATCGGCGACGATGACGCGTGACCTGGCGTCCGGGGCCGTGAGCCGCCGGCCCGTTGCCACCGCGAGAGCGCACTGATGCCCGCCCTGGACAAGCTGGTCATCGCCAATCGCGGCGAAATCGCCTTGAGAATTCTGCGCGCCTGCCGCGAGCTCGGTATCAAGACCGTCGCCGTACACTCTTCCGCCGACAGGGATCTGAAGCATGTGCGTCTGGCGGACGAGTCCGTGTGCATCGGGCCGCCGCCTTCTACGGAGAGCTATCTCAACATTCCCGCCGTAATAAGCGCCGCCGAGGTCACCGACGCGGTCGCTATCCACCCGGGCTACGGTTTTCTCGCCGAGAATGCGGACTTCGCCGAGCGCGTCGAACAGAGCGGATTCGTTTTTGTCGGACCCAAGCCCGAAACCATCCGCTTGATGGGGGACAAGGTCTCGGCCATCGTCGAGATGAAAAAGGCGGGTGTTCCCACCGTACCCGGCTCCGATGGGCCCATCGGAGAGGACTCGCAGCAGTCGCTTCGGGTTGCCCGGGACGTGGGTTACCCGGTAATCGTCAAGGCTTCGGGGGGCGGCGGCGGAAGGGGCATGCGTGTGGTGCACAGCGAGGCGGCGCTTCTCAATGCCATCTCCTTGACGCGCAGCGAGGCGGCGGCCGCCTTCAACGACGACACCCTGTATCTGGAGAAGTATCTGGAGAATCCGCGCCACATCGAGGTGCAGGTTCTCGCCGATGGCCAGGGCAACGCGATTTATCTGGGCGAGCGCGACTGCTCCATGCAACGCCGCCACCAGAAGGTCATCGAGGAAGCGCCGGCACCGGGCCTCGACGAGAAGACCCGCCGCAGCATCGGCGAGCGTTGCACAAAGGCATGCCGGGACATCGATTATCGTGGCGCGGGAACATTCGAGTTTCTCTACCAGGACGGCAACTTCTACTTCATCGAAATGAACACCCGCCTGCAGGTGGAGCATCCCGTGACCGAGCTCGTCACCGGCATCGATCTGGTACGCGCCCAGCTCGAAATTGCCAGCGGCAAGCCGCTGGGTTTGCGGCAGAAGGACGTCGAGTTCCGTGGCCATGCCGTGGAGTGCCGCATCAATGCCGAGGACCCCGATACCTTCATGCCGTCGCCGGGAAAGGTCACTGTGTATCATCCCCCCGGAGGACCCGGTATTCGGCTCGACAGTCATCTCTACGGCGGCTACACGGTGCCGCCCCAGTACGATTCCCTCATCGGTAAGCTCATCGCCCACGGGGAAAATCGTGACACCGCCATCGCGCGCATGCGCACCGCCCTGAGCGAAATCGTCATCGACGGCATCAAGACCAATGTTCCGCTGCACGAACGCCTGTGCCGGGACAGTGCCTTTCTCGCCGGCGGCACCAACATCCATTACCTGGAAGCGAAGCTCGCGGGCAGCTGACGGCGGTACGCGTGGCAAAGGATCCAGATGCGCCGATGACATGGTTGCAGCTGCGCTTCATCTGCGATGCACCTACCGCCGCGCAACTCGACAAGCACCTGTCCGATTGCGGGGCCCTGGCGGTCAGCCTCGACGACGCGCAAGATCAGCCTGTTTACGAGCCGCAGAAGGGGACCACGCCCCTGTGGTCGAATACCCGGGTAACCGGTTTGTTTCCCGGCGCACGGCAACCCGTCGAGCTGCTCGCGGAGCTCGAACGCCGTCTCGCACCCGCGCGCTTGCCTGTACCCGCGGTTTCGACCCTGGAGGATCAGGAATGGTTGCGCCTTCACCAGGATGCCTTCGAGCCTGTCTGTTTTGGCGGTCGCTTGTGGGTCGTGCCGAGCTGGTCGCCGCCGCCGCGCCTGGAAGCTGGTCAGGTGAGCCTCGGCCTGGACCCGGGACTCGCTTTCGGCACCGGCAGCCACCCCACCACCGCCATGTGTCTCGCCTGGCTCGCCGCTCAGAAAATCAACGACAAGCAAGCCGTGGACTATGGATGCGGGTCGGGGATTCTCGCCATGGCAGCGGCCAAGCTTGGCGCCCGCCAGGTCTGGGCAGTGGACAACGACTCCCAGGCGCTGCAGGCGACGCGCCGCAACGCCGACGCCAATGCCATCGGCAACCTGGTGGCGGTGCATACCCCCGAGGATCTGCCCCCGTTGACCGCTGACCTGCTGGTGTCCAACATACTCGCCAATACTTTGAGTAATCTTGCGCAGACATTGTCCCGACTGCTGGCGCCCGGCGCGCGCCTGGCGCTCACGGGGATACTGGAAGAGCAGTCACCAGCGGTGCTCGCAAGCTTCGCACCCTGGTGCGCGTTGGACACGGTCGAGCAACGGGAAGGCTGGGTCCTGCTGGCCGGTACCCGCGCAGACCACGGAGCCTGACATCTTGTATACGCGATGTCCCCATTGCCTGACCGTTTTCGTGGTCGCGGCCGAGCAGCTCAAGGCGGCACACGGCAATGTTCGCTGCGGTACCTGCCTGGAATCCTTCGATGCCATTCCGCACTTGAGTGACGGTCCCGTACAACCGCCATCCGAGGCTTTCGTCGAGGGCGAGGATCGTGGTTTCGACCTCGGGGATGATGACGCCACCGAGGCCAGAATCGCCAGCGAGCAACTGAACTCGACCCTGAACGCGGCCCGGGCGGCCGCCTCGCCCGATGACGGCGGCTCCCCCGCGCCGGAGGTCATCGCGGCCTTCGAGACTGAAGAGTCTGCGCCAGCTGTCGATGGTGAGCCGGGCGACCTGCAAACCGGCGCTGCTGATGACTCCCCGGGCGATGAGCCAGTGGACAGGTTCGCACCGGCAGGCCACGCCGCGTCCAGTCGGGTCTCGTTGCTGGACGAATCGGGACATGACGTGGAGGAACCGCTGCCGGACGTGTTACGGGTAGACGCGGAGGAGTTCGCGGCCCGCAGCGCCGCACGGCGGCGCAACATCGTTTACGCTGGCGCGGCCCTCGCGTTGTCGCTGCTGGTTGCGGGGCAATACGTTTTCTTCATGCCCGAGGATGCGGCGCGGCGTTATCCGCAGTGGCGGGGCGCCATCGAGTCCGCGTGTGTGCAGATTGGTTGCGTGTTGCCTGAACGTCGCGACCCGGCCCGCATTCGCGTGCTCAGCAGAGACGTGCGGGTGCACCCCAGATACGAAGGCGTGATGCAGATCAAAGCGACGCTCACGAACGCTGCCCCCTATCGGCAACCTTATCCGCAGGTACGATTCACTTTGTTCAACGTTAACGGACAGACCATCGCGACCCGCGTGTTTCAACCCCCCGAGTATCTCGGCCGGCCCGTCGCTGCGAGCGCACGATTACGCCCGAACACGCCCTTCCAGGTCGAGTTGGATGTGTTGGCACCAGAGGAAGCCGCCGTCAGTTTCGAATTTCAGTTTTTATGACGGCGGCGTTCGAACCGCCGAACTTCACGCTAAGTCTTTGAAAACTTTTGCGCAAGCTGTCCCGCCACGGCTTTGCAACCGAAAACACGGCATTGCGCTAATGGTTGTGAGGCACGAATGCAACCATCTATTTTCTCTTTTACCTTTCGCCCCGAGGGGATAATATGTCCGCGCCGGGGCAGCACCTTTCGTTCTACAACAATAACCCGACTAATCAGGGGCCGAGCGCGTCACGACAATGCGAATCGGAAGTTATTCTCTTGCGAACAACTTGATCGCCGCGCCAATGGCGGGGGTTACCGATCGCCCGTTTCGGCAGTTGTGCAGGAAGCTGGGTGCAGGGTTGACGGTTTCCGAGATGGTAGCCAGCAATTGGCGCTTGCGTGATACCCCGCAAAGTCGCCGCCGCCGCGACCACGAGGGAGAGAGCGAGCCGCGTTCGGTGCAGATCCTCGGTGCGGATCCGGTTCAGATGGCGGATGCCGCGCGCTTCAATGTGGATCACGGTGCCCAGATCATCGATCTCAACATGGGCTGTCCGGCGAAAAAGGTATGCAATTCTCAGGCCGGTTCCGCGCTGCTCGCTGACGAATCATTGGTAGCGCGCATTCTCGCCGCGGTCATGGCCGCGGTCGATGTACCGGTTACGCTCAAGATGCGCACCGGTGTGACGCCGGAAAGAAAGAATGCTGTCGCCATCGCGCGTATTGCCGCCGACCAGGGTATTGCCGCCATTGCCGTGCATGGGCGCACCCGATCATGCGCGTTTCTCGGGCACGCGGAGTACGACTCCGTTGCCGCCATAAAGGCGGCGGTAAACATTCCCATTATTGCCAACGGCGACCTGCGCACGCCCCGGGACGCGCGCCGCGTGCTCTCGTATAGTGGTGCGGACGGCCTCATGATCGGGCGCGCGGCCCAGGGCAATCCCTGGATATTTCGCGAAGTCGAGCATTTTTTGCGCACCGGCGAAATCCTGGCGCCGCCTGCTATCGAAGAGGTGGGCGCCACCCTCAGGGAGCATCTGGACGCGCTGTATGAATTCTACGGCCTGCATCTTGGGGTGCGCATCGCGCGCAAACACTTGTCCTGGTACTGCAAGGGCCGTCCCGGCGCCGCGGCCTTCTGGCAAAAGGTCAACCGTGTGGAATGTGCCGATACACAGCTGCGCCTGGTAAGCGAGTACTTCGACGGACTCGCCCGGCTCTGGGAACGCGCGGCGTGAGCGCGGCCAAGAGTAGAAAGCCCCCCAAGTCCGTCAGCGCGCTGCGCGTCGATATGCGGCGCAAGAATCAACCGTTGCGAGAATGCGTGAGCGACGCGATGGAGGAGTACTTTTCAGTTCTCGACGGCCACGACTGTTCCGGGCTCTTCGAGATGGTCATGCGCGAAGTGGAGGTGCCTCTGCTGCGCAGCGTACTAGAGCACACCGATGGCAATCAGACCCGCGCATCGGAGATTCTCGGCCTTAATCGCAGTACCCTTCGTAAAAAGCTCCGCCAGCACAAGCTGATCTGAACGTTCAGGATGTAGTCAGCCCGGGATTACCGGGATGGCCGAAAAAATTCCAGTATCAAAGTGGAGAATGATTCCATGTCAGTGGTCAAGCGCGCGCTGATCAGCGTGTCCGACAAGAGCGGAGTCGTGGATTTCGCAAAGCAATTGGCCGCCATGGGGGTAGAGATACTCTCGACCGGTGGTACTGCTCGATTGCTCTCCGACGCCGGCGTTGCGGTGAAAGAAGTGTCGCAACACACGGGCTTTCCCGAAATCATGGACGGGCGGGTCAAGACCCTGCATCCGAAAATCCACGGCGGGCTTCTCGGCCGCCGTGGGACGGATGACGCGGTCATGGAGGAGCACGGCATCGCCCCCATCGACCTGCTGGTGGTGAATCTGTATCCGTTCGAGAAGACCGTGGCGGACCCGGTCTGTGATGTCGCCACCGCCATCGAGAACATCGACATTGGCGGGCCGACGATGTTGCGTTCCGCTGCCAAGAACCACGCTTACGTTACGGTGGTGGTGGACAGTGCGGACTATCCGTTGGTAATGGATGAATTGGCGGCAAATGACGGCGCCGTATCCGACGCCACCCGGCGCCACCTGGGGACCAAGGTATTCGAGCACACCGCAGCTTACGACGGCGCCATCGCCAACTACCTGGGAAGTCTCGATGAAAACGACACCCGCAATGACTTCCCGCGCACCATGAATCTGCAATTTCACAAGAACTCGGAGATGCGCTACGGAGAGAACCCCCATCAGCGCGCCGCATTTTATACGCAAAGCGAACCCGCTGAGGCGTGCATAGGCACCGCCAAACAGCTGCACGGCAAGGCGTTGTCTTATAATAATATTGCCGATACCGACGCGGCGCTGGAGTGCGTCAAGAGTTTTACCGACCCGGCATGTGTAATCGTTAAGCATGCCAATCCCTGTGGTGTGGCTTTGGGTGAGGACATTCGCGCAGCCTATGACCGCGCCTATCGTACCGACCCGACCTCGGCCTTCGGCGGCATCATCGCGTTTAATCGGGCACTTGACGCCGACACCGCCGGTGACATTCTCGAACGCCAGTTCGTCGAGGTCATTATCGCGCCGGCGGTTTCAGAAGAAGCGCTTACGCGCTTGCGCAGCAAGAAAGACGTGCGGGTTCTGGTTTGTGGGGAGTGGTCTGACGCCCGTCCCGCGGAGTTCGACTACAAGCGCGTCTGCGGCGGCTTGTTGGTACAAGACCGCGATATCGGCATTGTGGCGCCATCGGAATTACGCGTTGTAACCAAGCGCACACCTACCCCCGGGGAACTCGCGGACTTGCAGTTCGCCTGGAAGGTGGCGAAGTTCGTCAAATCCAATGCCATCGTTTATTGCCGGGACGGGATGACCATCGGCGTTGGCGCGGGACAGATGAGCCGCGTCTACTCGGCAAGAATCGCCGCTATCAAGGCAGGCGATGAGGGCTTGCAGGTCGAGGGATCAGTACTCGCGTCGGACGCGTTCTTTCCTTTTCGTGACGGCATCGACGCCGCTGCGCAAGTCGGCATCGCCGCTGTCATCGAGCCCGGTGGCTCGAAGCGTGACGATGAGGTCATCGCCGCGGCGGACGAGCACGGCATGGCGATGGTATTTACCGGCGGCATGCGGCATTTCCGCCACTGATCTTCTGCTCCCTCTCCCGCGTGCGGGAGAGGGCCGGGGTGA
>JAACFO010000090.1 GCA_009937425.1 Gammaproteobacteria bacterium | reverse complement strand
ATTTAAAAACAACTGCTTGAAAATGCCCAACTGCCTTCGGGAGGCAGGGGTCGGAGGTTCAATTCCTCTCACCCCGACCAACAAGCCGCTGATCATTTGGCGCTATTTCAGTCACCCTCCCACAGTATTCACAGGCGACAATCGTCAAAGCCCATGAGAAGCGCCATTCACCGCGGCGAGTCGGTGCTGAACCTGGCGTCCGGGCGGCTCGACGACATCGAGTACGGCACGTTCACGCCCCCGGTTTCGCCGTTCCTCCGTTGGGGGAATACTCCGCGCGCGAATCCAGTCGATCACGTGTGACCTGCTCACCGGGGCGGGTTTTGGCGATCAGGAACGCGACCACGACGGCTGTCACGACGAACAGGCTCAGGATGAAAGTGTTGAAGTGGATCACGTGCATCCGCTTCTCGCCGGCGAACCACAGTGCGACCACACTGGCGACCAGAATGCCCCAGTGCCACCACCTGCCCAGAAAGATCCGACTCACCGGTCCGTCTCCTCACGCAGGGCAACAGCGGCGCCCGACGCCGACACCCGTTGCAGAAGCCGCGGACCGAGCAGGACAACGGCAGCAGCCAAGCCCCCGGCATTCCAGATAAAGCCGTGCAGTTCGGCGATCGTAGTAGTCGGCGGAAGCAGGATGAGGGCAGCGGCGCCGAGTGCGGCGATTCGCTGCGCGGCGTTGAGGCGCCCACGACACCAGCCTTCGAGCCCCGTCGACAGCACCCACAGGCCGGCGACGGCGAGCACGGTCGACACGATCGAGAACCACAGCGGCCCAACGAGCAGCAGTGCGGGATTGTAGACGAAGGCGAAGGGGACTAGGTACTTCGCGATGCCAACCCGGGTCGATTCGACCGCGGTCGACATCGGAGGGGTCTTTGCAATCGCGGCAGCCGCGAATGACGCGAGGGCGACCGGTGGCGTGATCGTGGACACGACACCGAAGTAGAAGGCAAACATGTGAGCCGCGATGGGCTCGATCCCGATCTTGACCAGGGCGGGGACGATGAGCGCCGCAACGGTGATGTAGACCGCCGTCGTCGTGATCCCCATACCCAGGATAATCGCCGAAACACCGGTGAGCGAGAGCAGGATCAGCAGGTTGCCGCCGGCAAGATCGATGACTTGCTGGGTAAACTTGAGACCCAGCCCGGAGACGAATACCGAGCCGATGATGAGGCCCGCGCAGGCGCAGGCGATCGTCACGGGTACCGTGGCCCGGATGCCTGCTTCGAGGGCGGCCAGCACGTCGACCGGACTCAGCCGCGTGTCCCGATTGATGAAGCTCAGTGCGAACAAGGCGGCGATGCCCCAGAAAGCCGACAGCATCGGCGTGTAGCCGGCGATCAGGAAATAGACCAGCACGCCCAGCGCGATCAGTAGATGCCATCCGCGACGCAGCACTTCGAAGGTTTGCGGTAGTAGCTTTTTGTCGATCCGTCCGATGTCGTGTTTCTCGGCTTCCAGGTGGACCATGAAGTAGATGGTAACGAAGTACAGAAACGCCGGAATCACCGCAGCGACCACGACGTTGATGTACCTGGTCTCGAGGAACTCAGCCATGATGAACGCCGCGGCGCCCATGATCGGCGGCGTGATCTGGCCGCCGGACGACGCGCAGGCCTCGACCGCCGCGGCGAACCTCGGGCGGTAGCCGATGTTGCGCATGAGTGGAATCGTGAACGAACCGGTGGTGACGACGTTGGCAACGGCCGAGCCCGATACTGTACCCATGAAACCGCTGGCCACCGCGGACGCCTTCGCCGGCCCGCCGATCCGGTGGCCGGTAAGTGAGACGGCCAGATCAATGAAGAATCGACCCGCGCCGGAGCGAATCAGCAATGCGCCGAAGATGATGAACAGCACGATGTAGGTGGCACAGACGTGCAGTGGGATTCCGAAGATGCCATCGCTGCTCATGAACAGTGTGTCGATGAACTTCTGGAACCGGACCGGGGGGCCGTAGAAGAATCCGAAGAAGTAATTGGCGTAGAGCGCGTGGCAGATGAAAAAACCAGTGATGATCACCATGGCCCAACCGACCGCGCGTCGTGTCGTCTCGAGCACCAGCATGATGAATATGCCACCGACGATGATGTCGGGAAGCTCCTTCTCGCCGTAGCGCATGTGGAACGCATCGATGTCATATAGCGTCCAGACCTCGACGAATAGCACCAGTACGACCAGCACCAAGTCGATCGAGAATCCGAGCCAGCGCCGCCCGTTTCGGCGATCACCGGGTACGCGGACGGGCTGCCAGCCCGAGGCCCGGAACAGCGGGTTCATGAAAATTGCGAGCACCAACATGACGGTGAGGTGCACCGAACGGAAGGAACGGCCTTCGGGTGTGCCGAATGCCGCGACATAGAGGTGAAAGACAGCGAGCGCGATCGCGCCAACGGCGCACAGGAAAAACACCGCGTTGAGGACGCTGGGCTTTCGGTCCAGCAGCAGTCGCTCGAGAAAGCCGAGTTCGTGCCTCTCCTCGTATGAGATCTTCGGTGCGTCGTCGCTCATCGCGTCACGCGTCCAGGATAGGACTCGGCACGGTGTGCGTGCAAGCAGGCGGAAAAGCCGATGTTAACTGCCACGGGAGCAGGCCGGCGCTCGGCTGACCTGCTCCCGCGCAAGGCCTGCTCAGATCCGCGTCTTCCTCAGCCCTTCACACCCAGCTCGTCGTAGCACTTCTTGGCGCCGGGATGGACCGGGATTGCCGCACCATTCAGCGCATTCTCGAGCGTCACGCTTTTCCACACACCCTTCACCTCGACGAAGGCCGCGTGGTTGGCCCAGAAGACCTTGCACATGTTGTAGACGAGATCGTCCGGCAGGTCCTTATGAACCAGCATGTTGGTCACGATCCCGAGCGTATGCAGATCCGCACCGAGGCTCTCGTACACACCCTTGGGCATCATGCCGGGAATGTATCCGGGATTCGCCTTGATGATCTCGTCGAGCTTTTCCTTGGGCATACCGACGAAGCGGATACCTGGACTATGCTCAAGCTCCAAGAACGATGCCTGCGGCATGGATGTCGCCGCCATGAAGACATCGATATGGCCGTCCTTCATCAGTGCCACGGACTCGGTGTAGCTCACGTGATGCACGGTCCCGCCGTTCTTCTTGATGTCGTCGAAACCGAACCCGTAGGACTTGAGGACGGACTCGGTGAAGGCGGTGCCGGTCCACTTCGCTTTTCCAGGGCTGATGTTCGCGGCCTTCATGTCTGCGAACGACTGGATGGGCGAGTCCTTGCGCACGGCCACCTGAAACATTGCCGGGTAGAGCGTCGCAAAGTGACGCACGTCCGGTTGAGCCTTCTTGAACTTGCCTTTACCCACGTAGCCGTTGTAGGACGTGTGCGCATAGGACCAGCCGATCTCGGCATCGCCGCCATTGACCGAGAGAACGTTCGAGATCCCGCCGCCGGAGGTATTCGACGTCGAGATACCGTCAACCTTCTCGTCAAAGACCTGCATGATCTTCGCGCCGAGCGGATACCAGGATCCTCCCGACGGCCCGGAGACCATGCGCACGAACGTGTCCGCCCGTGCTATTCCGCTCGCAGCGGCGACCGCTAGCACGGTAACCGCGATGGTTGTCTTGATTTTCATCGATGCGCTCCTCCAGATGCAGTGATGTAATTATTAGCTGGACCAGTCTAGCGAAAGTTTCGGCAAATAGTACAGTCGTAGTGTTCCACGGCAGAACCCCCGCCCCTGCGAGCTGATGCCTCGATTGCGTCAGTTGTTCGACATCGAGCCTTGCGTGGATGTCTGTGTTGCGGCGCAGCAGTGCGGGTGTGTGCAGCGGGCACCAGCCGGGGGGGGGCCGCCGGTGGCCTTTGTATGAGATTGGTGAGAGCGCCAAAAATCACACGTACACGCGGATCACCGCCTCCTTGCTTCTCTGCGACCAGTCCTCCATATCGACAGCCGGTCATGCAATTTCGTCCACGGGCGCCTCCAGTAGGCTATTTAAAGGCAATTAACACCAATCTACTTCCGATCCTCGGCAGTCATCAAACGGCCATCCGCGGAAAGCGCCACTGAAATCCATCGCAAGCCTGCAAAGTGGGAGCAGACAATAGCCGTCACCACCATCAAAGGCACCGAGAGAAACATACCGGGTACCCCCCACAATGCGCCCCAGAATGTCAGGGACAAAATGACCATGAACGGGCTCAAGTTGAGCGTACGGCCCGTCACTGCAGGCTCGAGGACGTTTCCAATCACGAACTGAGCGATCCCCAGACCCACGGCGACCACAAGAAACGGACCCAGGGTGTCGAACTGTACGAGCGTCAAGAGCGCGGGAAATATCACACCTAATATAGAGCCGACGGTCGGAATGAAATTCAGGAAGAAAATCAGGAGCGCCCAAATCGCGGCAAAGTCCACACCCACGAAAAACAAGACAACGTAGCTCACCACCCCGGTCAGTAGACTCATCAGCGTCTTGATCCAGATATACTTTTGCACGGAACTGGATATGTCGAATGCAAGGGTGCGCATCTGGCTGGCCTTGGCTTCGTCCCTTTGCAGACGGGCCAGCTTGTCGGGAATACGGTGCTGCTCGGCGAGCAGAAAACCCACGTAGATGGCGATCAAGACGAGCTGTGAAAGCAGTGTGCCCGCCGAGGCACCGATCCAGGAGAACATTGCCCCCAGATCGAGCCGATTCAGCATGCTTTCTACAGTCGGCAATTGATCGACCCCGAGATGCCCGGCGAGACGCGTCGTCAATTCGGCCACGTTCGCCTGATAGACCGGTGCGGCAGCCACCAGCGCGTCCACCTGTCCAACCAGCATCGCGTAGACGAGGGCGTTTCCCAGCACTACTGTCGAGATAGAGAGGACCATGGCAACCCAACCCGGCATCGGATGAGCGTCAGGCGCTATTCCCAGGAACATTTTCCGCAATGCGTCAAGCAGGCTCCAGAGCAGGATCGCGATAGTCAGTGGTATCAGAAACGCACGTCCGACCACGAGCATCGTGAGCGTCACGGCGAGAATAATGCTCCATACCGCCAGCTTGTTCGGATCGAATGCCAGGGAAGACTGTTGCTCGGTGGTCATGATGCCAACCCCGCTACTTGCGGCGATTTTTCAGCGTTTCTACCAGAAGTCCGATCAGCGGTCCGAGGCTGGTCAGTCCAGCGCCGAGACCACCTCCGATGGCGGAAAAGCCCGATTGAATGCCTTTCACGTCTTTGGCAATGCTGGCAAAATTTTGTCGGATACCCTCCGCGTCCGCGGAGAGCTCTGCCAGGGTCAACTGGCGGATCTCCTGGACCATTTCCTCCTCAGGCCCGGGTTTCAGCTGCCGAGCGGCGAAAACGACCAGTGCCGCGAGGACAGCATTGCCACCCGCCAACAAGAAAGCCCCCTTGGCAGCACCGTAGGATTCGGTGAGAAGCACGTGGGCGCCAACATTCGTCAGAACCACCACGATCAAGACCAACCCGATGGCAATAGCGGCCAGCATTGTCTTGTTGACCAGGCGCCGCAGATTGACGCGCGCCAGAGTGTACTCGGCGTGCATCAGGATGCGCAGTTTTATCATTGTTTCGTTCATGGTCTTTCTCCCTAGCGCAAAAATCGGCCCATGAGGATCCCGAGTGTGAAAACAATCAGGCAGGTAATTGTCGGCAGATCCTTGATCTCCGCTTCGAGTAGTTCCAGCAACTCATCCAGCTGGGAGTGCTCTGGTTCGGCGGCTTCCGCCCCACCGGTCTCGGGCGCAGCGTCCGTCTGAGTGGAGGCCGTGGCGTCGGCCACCGGCGGCGCCGATGCCGTCGGCGTCGCGGCAGACTCTCTACGGGCGGCGGATAGTGCGGCCACCTCCGCGCGGAGCTGTGCCAGGTCCCGTTCTACGTCATCTTTGCTCATGTCAGATATCCTTTGCGCTTGCTCAAACCAATACGATACTCAAGACCCGATAGTCTCAAAAATTGGAGTCTCCGAGAATCCCGGGGCGGTTCATTATCAGGACGATGCCACCGGCCAAGGCTAGTGATCGAGGAGCGAGGATGCGCGCGCTTGCGGAGTCGGTATCGAGCTGAGAGACTTTCGAACTCGACCGGTTCGGTGTTGCTTCCATGACCCGATCAGCGATGAACGTTTCGATGCTACCAGCCGATGACACCACCTGTGGCTGGATCAACTCTCTGCCGGCTCGCCGTGAGCCCAAGCGGCTCAAGGGCGATGTCACTGCGGACTGGGCCATCGTCGGGGCTGGTTTTACCGGACTCGCCGCGGCCCGGCGCTTGACCGAGCTCTCACCGGACGCGAGGGTGGTGGTGCTGGACGCGCAGCGTGCAGGCGAGAGCGCATCCGGGCGCAACTCCGGATTCATTGTCGACGTCTCCACCTCGAGAGCGGGCACTCGCGAGGGCGAGGAAGCGATCTATCTCGCCAAGCACCGGCTGAACCTGGCCGCGATCTCCGCGCTCGAACGGCTTGTCCAGGAGCACGGAATCGATTGTCAGTGGCGGCAGATCGGCAAGTATCACTGCGCCGCGGACGAGGCGAATCTCGGCGAGGTGGAGGCGATTGCAGGCTTCTGCCGTCGTCTCGGGTTGGAGTACCAGGAGCTGGACCGCGCCGCTCTCACCCAGAGACTCGGCACCGACTATTACCTGAAGGGCGTGTTCACCCCTCGCGCGGTGATGGTTCAGCCGGGCGCCCTCGTCAGAGGTCTGTTCGAGAGTCTGCCGGACTCCGTGACCGTCCTCGAGGAGTCTCCGGTGACCGGTATCGAGTACGGTCCTACGATCCGACTGCACTCAGCGGACGGTGTCGTCAGTACCCGCAATCTCATCTTTGCGGCCAACGGATTCCTGCCGAGTCTGGGAGTGCAGAGACGCCGGTTGATGCCCATGACCTTGACCGCCAGCCTGACGCGTTCGCTCACGCAGGCGGAGCGCCAGGCCATCGGCGAACCTTCAGACTGGGGAGTGCTCGCGGCTCACGGGATGGGAGCCACTGTGCGCTATACCGAAGATCATCGCATCCTGATGCGCAACACCGCCGAGTACTGGCCGCGCCTTTCGATGACAGCCGAGGATCTGAAGAAGCGCCGCGTCATTCACCTGGATGCCATTCGGGCCCGATTCCCGGCACTGGAGAAACTGGCCATCGAGTACACCTGGTCGGGGGTGGTGTGCGTAAGCTCCAACCTCATGCCCTCCTTCGGACGCCTGTCTGACAACGTCTACGTCTCCGGCGGGTACAACGGCTCGGGCGTGGGCGGCGGCACGATACGCGGCAGCTTGATCGTCGACTATGCCTTCGATCACGACTCCGAACTGCTCGAGGATGTCGTTACCTGCCCGCGCCCGGGCTGGATACCGCCACGTCCGTTTCTGGACCTGGGGGCGCTATGGCGACTCAGACGCGCCAGCGTCGGCCTCGGCCGGGACCTGTAGGACGGTATTGGCTATTCACATCCGCCAAGCGCGGCTTTCTGAGGTCGGCAATGGATTTGCCACCGAAGGCCGTCCGGGTCTACCGGTCACGCGCGAGCCTCAGGTGGTGGCCTCCAGCAGAATTGCGACCAGATAGACCAACGTCGCGCCAACGCCGGCTGCAAAGGTGGCGGTCCGCGTTCCCCAGATCCGCACCACTTGCATGATCGGGTGCGCCAGGCGCGCCCAGAAGAATATCATCGCGCAGGCCGCGGTCAGAGGAGTATGGATGCCGAGCCATTCCCCGGCGAGAACCGCGACCGCAAACGGTCCGATATTTTCCACCAGATTGTAGTGCGCCCGCTTCAGCCGCAGGGCCCACACGGGCAGTGTGCGCTCGTCAGGATAGGAAAGCGCCTTCCCGATGCCGGTCATCTTCAGCTCAGCGATGATGTACGGGATCCACAACACCAACATCAGGATCGCCGTGTAGATGAGGTAGCGCAGTTCTGTCGACAGTTCATTTTGCATGGGATACCCCCTCGTGTTGGATCAACTGGTCTCGAGGAATCGCCGGGCTGAGGCAAAAAGCGGATGCGAAAGCCACCTGGACGCGACAGGCGCGATCATACTGCGAGAACCGGCGAGTTAGAAATGCCCGACTGCCTTCGGGAGGCAAGGGTCGGGGCTTGAAATTCTCTCACCCCGACCGCTGGTGCCCTCAAACAGTCACACACGGGAATGAATCGTCACTCCGGCAAACCCGCCTCGCGCAGGGTGTCGACCAGGCGGCCCATGGCCTCTGGTCCTCCGAATGGGTTCTCTCGATATTTTGCACATGACATTCCAGGCGCGTGCGCCAAAAGGTCCTTCAGAGCCGCCCGAGCCTCTTCCTGTCGTCCGAGCTTCATCAACACAGCGGTCCAAATGGCAAACGTCATGGATCGCGGATTCGGGGAAAGGCGCGCACGTTGCGCCCAACCGAATGCCTCATCGTAGCGCTCGAGGTCAAAAAGCACGAAGGCCCGACTGGTCAGCATCCCCGTGAGCCATACGTCGCGCGGACTGAGCCGCATTGCGTGGTCGATATGGGGAATGGCGTCCTCGCTCCGTCCCGCGGCATGTAGAGCCGAGCCAAGAAAGTAACGCGAAAAGGCGTCGTTGGGATTGAGAGCGATTGCCTCCTCACTCTTTGATATGGCGACATCATGTTGGCCGAGCATGCTATGCACGTGTCCGGCGTGATACAGACCAATCGGATCCCGTGGATCCAGTCCAATCGCCTTGTAGGCCTTTTCCAGCGCCTGGCTGAGGTGCTCGCCACGATCGTCCGGTTCGAAATGCATGACATAGCGCCATCGAGCACCGGCCGCCATCGCAAAAGCCGGCGCGAAAGTCGGATCAATTTCATTTACCGTGTCGAACTGCTCGATAGCCGACTTGAGTCCCTCTTCGGTCGACGAATAGTAGGCTGCAAGGCCGCGCTGATAGAGTCCCCAGGCATCAAGGTTCCCCAGTGGTTTTCGCTGCGCGCGCTCGCGCTCCACGTCACTTATCTCCGGCGCGATCGCCGCAACAATCTCTTCCGTAACTTCGTCCTGTACCGCAAAGATGTCTTCCAAAACACGGTCATAACGTTCTGCCCACAGGTGGTTACCGGTCTCCCCGTCAATCAACTGTCCCGTTATGCGTATTCGCTCGCCCCCTCGCCGCACGCTTCCTTCGAGGACGTAGCGCACGCCCAGATCACGGGCAACCTTTCGTATATCGGGCGACATGCCTTTGTAGGCGAAAGTCGAATTGCGCGCGACCACGGACAGTGAGCGAAAACGGGAGAGCCCGGTGATGATGTCTTCCGTCATACCGTCGGCGAAATACTCCTGATCCGGATCACCGGACAAGTTACTAAAGGGGAGCACGGCAATAGAAGGCCAATCAGGCAAAGCCGTGGTTGGTGGCGGCGATTTCGTTTCACGGTCATCGGAGTAAACAGGGTCGCCTGGTTCTGGGGCCCCTTTTTCGTTCCTCTTGCTCACAGAGTACACTCGGACCAACTCATCAAATCCCTTGACTGACTGGTCACCAAGGCTCTTGAATTCAACAGGTAATCGTCTCGGGACCGCTTCATGAATGGCGGCCGAGATGCACAGGCCCCCAGCCTCGGCCAGCTGCTCGATCCGCTGTGCAAGGACGACGCCGGGACCAGTGACCGTGTTATCAGCGATGACGACCTCACCAAGGGCGATGCCGACTCTCACCTCCGGTCGAATATCGTCGGTCAGGGATTCGTTCTCCGTCCGATTGTCGAGCTGAAAGGCGAGCGTCGCGCTAACCGCATCCGACACGCGCCCGAACTCAGCGACGAGAGCGTCGCCGCGGAGCTCGTGGACCACTCCACCGTGGCTGGAGATGACATCGGAAAATCGACGAAATGCGCCTTGCATCCGCTCGTGTGCAATGCGCTCGTCCTTGTGCACCAGCGCAGTCGAGCCGACGACATCTGCATGCAGTATGACCGCGAGCTTGGATTGGGTTGTCATGATTCCGCCGGTCGAATCATCCCAGTTGAGGAGCCGTGCGCAAAGTTTAACGCCATCGGCTCAGTTCCGCCGAATCTATAGAAGTGATGGTCCCGGTCATTTGATCCCAGCGTGCATGAAGGACTGTACGAACTGACGCTGGAAAAGTAGAAAGGCGACCAGGAGAGGGGCGACCGCCAGCAAGGTGGCCGCCGTGATGCTCGACCAGTCGACGCCGGACTCCGGCGCACCGAAGATGGCGAGCCCGACTGTCAGCGGCCGCGTCTCTACGGAGTTGGTGATGACGAGCGGCCACAGGAAATTGTTCCAATGGTAACTGACCGAGACCAGTCCGTAGGCCACATAGGTGGGCCTGGCGAGAGGCACGTAGACTTTAAGCAGTATTTGCAGGCGCGAGCAGCCTTCCACCCGCGCCGCGTCCTCCAGTTCCTGCGGTACGGTCTTGAAGGTTTGCCGCAACAAGAAGATCCCGAATGCACTCGCCATGTACGGCAAACCGATCCCACTGATGGTATCCACCAGACCCAGATGACTCATGGTCCGGTAGTTCTCGACGATCAGTACCTCCGGCATGATCATGAGCTGTACGAGCACCAGGGCGAAGGCGACATCCCGGCCCACGAACTCGAGTCGTGCGAAAGCATAGCCGGCGAGCGTGCAGAGAACGAGCTGCGCGACCAGTACCGAGGTCACCATCAGAAAGGTGTTGAGGTAATAGCGCGCAAAGGGCGCCTGATCCCAGGCTTCGCGGAAGTTATCCAGCGTCAACGGCGCAAAAAGCGAAAATTTCGTCGCGAACTCTGCAGGGTGGAACGCGCTCCAGAAAGCGTAGAGCAGCGGCATCAACCAGATAATGGCCAGCAACCATGCGGCGCCTATCTCGAGAATTTGGCCAATGCCGATTGATCGCGCGCCGTTCATCGGTAGTGGATGCGCTTTTCCAGAAACACGAATTGACCGATGGCGACGATCGCCAGCACACCGAGCAACACGACCGTGAGGGTCGCCGCATACGCCTCATCGAAGAAACTGAATGCCACCTCGTAGATGTAGTAGAGCAGCAACGAGCTCGCGTTGTCTGGCCCTCCCTTGGTAAGGATGAAAAGATGATCCACCAGTTTGAAAGAATTGATCACCGCGTTCACGAATACGAACAAGGTAGTCGGCATCAACAACGGGAATGTCACGCGACGAAAGAAGTACCAGCGGCTCGCCCCTTCCACGCGAGCTGCTTCCTGGAGCTCGGGCGGTAGCGATTGCAGGGCCGCGAGGTAAAATATCATGAAGAAACCGGCCTCCTTCCATACGGTCATGACGATAAGGCAGCCGAGCACTGTGTCGGGATTTCCAAGCCAATTGTGGCCGGCAATACCGAATTTCGCAGCCACCTGGTCGATCAGGCCAATGTCCGGGGTGTAAAAGAAAAGCCAGATATTGGCTACCGCAATCATCGGAAGGATCGTGGGAGTGAAGTACGCCATGCGCACCAAGCCACGCGCCGGCAGTTTGCCGTTGACCCAAATAGCCATGAGAATAGCGATGGCGATGCTGGCGGGAATCGTTCCGATGGCGTACCAGAAGTTGTTGTTGGCCACCTTCCAGAATACTTCGTCGCCCAGCAACAACTGGTAGTTCTCGATACCCACGAACACCGAAGGACGCGTCGCCGTTCCCGTGGAAAAGAAACTCTGACCGAGAGTCGCGATCGTTGGGTAGTGGGTGAAGGCGGCCAGCAGCGCTGCAGCCGGCAGCAGCAGCAGCCAAGCGTACACTTGACCCATGCGAGCGCGTTCGTGCCTCATGGGCGCATCGAATCGGGAAGCCGCCCCGCGGCGGCCTCCCGGTTACGAGCCGATGCGCTCACCGATAGCGCTTCAACAGTCCGTCGGATTGCTTCTGAGCCGATCCGAGCGCCTCGCCAGCCGTCTTTGTACCAACGAGAGTCGCCTGGATGGCGTCATCGAGCAGCTTGCGAACGCGACCAGTCTGATAGGTCGACAGCTCCGCGGTTGCAAATTTCAGCTGATCGCGGGCCACCGCCGCGGGCGGAAACTCCTTGACGTAACTCATGAGCTTGCTCGTATCGTAAGCATCCGGCCGGGTACCGAGATAGCCGGTCTTGATGCTCCACTCGGCGGTCCGTTCCGGAGAAGTCATGAACTTGATCAACTTCAACGCCGCTTGCTGCTGTTCCGGCGAGCTCTTCTTGAAGATGTAGAAGTTGCCACCGCCGGTCGGTGTGCCGCGACGCTTGCTGGCTGGCAGCATGGCCACTCCGAAGTCGAACTTGGCCTTCTTCTTCACGACCGTCAAGTTGCCGGTCGAATGCCACATGATGGCTGTCTTGCCGTCGAGAAAGTTCTGCCGGAGCGTGCCCCACTCGATGGTGCCTGCGGGCATCACCTTGTGCTTGCTGCCCAGATCTTGCCAAAACTGCAAAGCTTCGACCGTCGCGGGTGCGTCAAAGTAAGTCTTATTGCCATCGCGATTCATCAAGACCTGGTCGTTCTGCATGGTCAGGGCTCCGAACATCCAGTAGGGATATCCGGTGGAAGGGATCATGGCGCCCCAACGCTGCACGTTGCCCGAGGAGTCTTTCTTGACGAGTTTCGCGCCCATGGACTGCAACTCCGCCCAAGTCGCCGGCGGCTTAGCGGGATCCAATCCCGCATCGCGGAATGCGTCCTTGTTGTAATACATAACGATGGTCGAGCGCTGAAAAGGAATCCCCCAAGTCTTGTTGCGCGTCACACCGTTTTCCATCAGTGCCGGGTAGAAGCTCTTCAGCCACGCCCGATCAGCGTCACTCTTCACGATGTCGTCGAACGCGACGATTGCGTCTTGTTCGATCAGTTCGTAGATGTCGATAGAGAACATCACCGAGAGTTGCGCCGGCTTGCCGCTTTTCAAAGCGGCCAGGGCTTTGATCCTGGCGTCGTTGTAGTTGCCTGCGTAGATGGCGTTCACTTTGATGTCCGCGTTCTGCTTCTCGAAGTCGGCGACCAAACCGTCGACCACCTTGGTGAGTGGTCCACCCACCGCAACCGGGTAGTACATGGTCAACTCGACCGCCGCTGCCGATTGAGCTGCCAATCCGGACATAGCAATCGCCAGCGCGGCCCCTGCCAGGTAGTTCTTGAACGTGTTGAACATTGCTCACTCCTCCTCGTGTTTACCGTGGTTGTCGTCTTCTAATTGCTTATGCGGGCTGCGCCGTTGTCTCTCGCGCTTCGGCGCGCCTGCCCGACGTCGCATCGAATAGATGCGACGCCTCCGGTGCCCAGCTGAGCGCGGCGCGTTCACCGTCTGCGATCCGCACACGCCCCGGCACCCTGACGAGCAGGGACTGATCGCCGATACGCGCGGTGATGATGGTGTCCGCACCCAAGTAATCCGTCAGCAACAGCTCGGCGGGAATTCCTCCGTGATCGCGTAGTTCGATGTCTTCCGGTCGAATCCCGAGTTGCAGACCCTCGCCGTCTCCGGCGAAAATCGGCACACCGGTAGCTCCGGCGATCACGGCACCGTCAGGACCATTGGCCAAATCCAATAGATTCATCGGCGGCGTACCGAGAAAGCGCGCTGCAAAGGTAGTGTCGGGATTCGCGTACAGATCTTCCGGGGTTCCTTCCTGCTCTATGTGACCGTCTCGCATCAGCACGACCTTGTCGGCCATGCTCATTGCTTCCGTTTGGTCGTGGGTCACATACACGACCGTCATACCGAGTCGCTGCTGCAGGTTTCGAATCTCCACCCGCATGTCGTGACGCAGCTTCGCATCCAAGTTCGAGAGAGGCTCGTCCATGAGACAGATGTGATTCTCGGCGATGATCGCCCGTGCCAACGCCACACGCTGGCGCTGCCCGCCGGAGAGCTGGGACGGCTTGCGATCCAGCAGTCCGCTGAGCCCGACCATCTCCGCGACCTCCGCGAGCCGTCTCGCACGATCGCTGGAGCTGACCTTGCGGACCTTGAGGCCGAAGACAATGTTCTCCGCCGTGCTCAGGTGTGGGAACAGCGCGTAGGACTGGAACACCATTGAGAGCCGGCGATTCGCCGGTGGAAGATGCGTGACGTCTTCGCCGGCGATGAGGACGCGTCCCGCGCTCACCGTCTCGAGGCCTGCGATCGCCCGCAGGGTGGTCGATTTTCCGCAGCCCGAGGGCCCTAGAAGAACCAGGAAGCGTCCCTCCTCCGCCGTCAAAGAGATGTTCTCGATGGCGACAGAGTCCCCCCAGACCTTCTTTACATCGACCAACTGGATAGTAGACACGGTAGCCCTCTCCCCCTCCTGCTGCCGCCACGAGCCAGGATAATCCGGCATGCTGCCGGACGGCCTCCTCGAGGCCCCAAGGATAATGTCAAATCCCCAACATTAGTATCAACTGGCGAAAATAATGCCTCTCTTGATTGGCCGAAATCCGACCATCTTGTTGGTTAGCCCGGGTCGCCGAATGATATGACGGACGTTCTCCTGAAGTATTTACCAAGGCACCCCGTGGTAGTGTTCGATTTCATCCATAATCGACACCCTCCACCAGCACACCGCTATCATGCCCAAAGCCGCTGTCATCCATGAAAAAGGTGGGCCCGATGTGTTTCGTTACGAAGACGTCGCGGTCGGCTCCCCGGGGCCTGGCGAGGTGCGACTCAAGCACACCGCCATAGGCGTCAATTACGCTGACACGTACCATCGTGGCGGCGTGTCGCACCCCTGGTCCGTCGGCGAACCACCGGTGATCGTCGGCTTCGAGGCGACGGGGGAAGTAACCGCGCTCGGCCCCGACGTCGAAGGCTTCGCCGTCGGAGATCCAGTGGTCTACGGGCTGCCGCCACTTGGCGCCTACAGCCAGGAGCGCATTTATCCCGTCTCAACCCTCCTCGCGATCCCGGAGGGCATCGACCCCGTGGCCCTCGCCGGCATCTTCATGAAGGGCATTACCGCCTACTATCTGCTGCACAAGACCTACGCGGTGAAGCCCGGCGACTGGGTGCTGATCCACGCCGCCGCCGGTGGCATGGGCCACGTGCTGGTGCCGTGGGCCAAGCACCTGGGTGCCAACGTCGTCGGCACCGTTGGTTCTGAGCCGAAAGCGAAAATCGCCAGGGAGCTGGGATGCGATCACGTCATCGCTTATGCGACCGAGGACTTTGCGGCCCGCTGCCGCGAGCTGACAGGTGGCGAGGGCGTGCACGTGGTCTACGAATCCATCGGCAAGGTGACGTTCGCGAAGTCGCTGGACAGCCTGCGAATGCTCGGTATGTGCGCCGCATACGGACACGCCTCCGGCCCGCCGGACCCGGTCGACATCATCCAGGATCTGGGGGCGCGGGGTTCACTGTTCGTCACCCGGCCCGCCGTCATGCACTATCTCGCAACGCGCGCGGCGCTAGAGGAGGCGGCGACGGGTTTGTTCCAGGCGCTCCAAACGGGGATCGTCCGAAGCACCGTCAACCACACTTATCCGCTCAGCGAAGCCGCCGAGGCGCACCGTGCCATCCACGAGCGCCGTACCACTGGCTCCACCGTGCTTCTGCCGTTTGCCTGAGGCCCTGGACCGAGATTGCCGAAACCGGGCGGCTTGGGGCCCGGCCTCAGGCGGTCGACGCAACGAGCTGGGCACGCAGGTAGGCCACGTTGGTGACCAAGCCGGGTAGCAGCCACTGGAACAGCCGGCAGACGTCACGGATCTCCTCGAAGGGTGCGTCCTTTTCGGCTGCTCTGCGGAGCGTTTCTGCCGTAATGCCGCCGGGATTCGGCAGCGTCTTCTCCGCCAACTTCACGCAGCGATCGTGAACGGCCTGACAGATTGTCTCGTGGACCGGCGTGCCCGCTGCTTGGCGCAGGTCGCCCCAGGCCATGGCCCAGTAGCTGGGCCAGCGCGCGAGGGCACGGTAGTCCGTGTTGACAAACGGCAAGTTCAGAACACGCTTAAGATCCTCGTAGACGTCCCGAGTCGGCGCGTCGGCATGATGCGCCTCCATCAGGACGAAGGGCACATCGAACGGAGGGGCGTGACGGCCAACGTAGGGCGGTGCCGCCTCCGGGTCTGTCGTACCGCCCACATCACCGGCTTCCAGCAGGTATCGCGTGATTGTTGCAAGCACGACGTAGGGCTGGTTGCCGTGGCTGAAGACCTCGATGATCTGGCGGATGGCCTCGATTTCCCGGCGCGCATAGCCGATCTCACCGAGCCGCTCGCCGATGGGCGCCGGGTCAAGTTTGGCTACCTCTGTTTCGACGAACGCGCGGTTGCCCAGACACCCCTCGACGAAGGGCTGGCTCGCACAAAGATCGCGCACGCCCTGCCAAAGTGTTTCGTAGAAGTTCGGGTAGTGAGCGTAGGCCATGGTCACCACGCCCATCCAAGGCACTTGGAAGATCTGCTTCATGTCCTCGTACCACGCCTTGCGCCGGCCCTCGGCCAGGTACTCGGGCAGTGGATGAATGGCCGGAATGGGCTCCGGCCTGAGCCGCGG
>JAACFO010000245.1 GCA_009937425.1 Gammaproteobacteria bacterium | reverse complement strand
TTGATCGCGCTTGAGAATTGTCTCAACTTCTCTTGCCTTGTCGATTGCCCCGGTCTGCTCCTTCCACACGTGCTCTTTACTGCTTTTTGCATCATCCGGCTCGGAGCTGCAGGACGGCAGGGCGACGCAGGTCAGAGCCAGAATGGGAACGATGAGTTTGTACTGCATAATCGATGCTTCGTTTGGATACCTGTAAAAAGGTAGCCCAAATTCGCCGGCTCACAGGAATCCACAGTCCGCCACTGCCTCGGCGAAACCCTGATCGTCATTGGATGCAACCACCGTGTAGCGCTTTTTCAGTGATGGCGGGGCATTGGCCACCACGTAGGCGTGATGGGCCCACTCCAACAGATCCCGATCGTTGTAATCATTTCCCACCGCCACCACCGCGTCGTGGGCGACGCCGTGCCGACGCCTGAGCCACTCCGCGGCCTGGGACTTGGAGGCGCTGGACGAAAATATCTCTATCCAGCGCGAACGGTGATCCAGCGGCGAAGTGGTAAGCACCACATTGAGATGCGGGAGCGCCGCCACCAACGCCTCGTAGTGAGATTCGGCGCCCGGCGCCTCGATGGCGAGGAGCTGGCTGATCTGCAGCTGTCGCACGCTGTGATCCTCCAGTGGTTGGGCGAAATCCCTGTAGCGCTCGCAGCGCCGGTGGAAATCCGGATTTTCCCCTGCGTCCTGGCCGTTCCCTTGGCCGATCCCCTGGTGATAGTAAAAATGGTGATTGTCGGGAATACCCAGATGCACCATGAAGGCCAGCCCCCTGGCGAGCAACAGGTCCAGGGCCGCTTGCGCATGCTCGCCCACCATCTCGTGAACCGCCAGCAGCTCGCGGCTGCGCCACTCGACAATGCCGGCACCGGATGAGAACACCAGGTAGTCGATGGGAAAATCCCCATCCAGCAGCAGCTCCGCGGAGTGCAGGGAGCGCCCGGTGGCGACCACCCGCTGGCGGCCGGTTTCGCCCAAATGCTCCAGTGCGTGACGGTTTGCCGCTCCCAGCCGGGCATCCGCGTCCAGCAGGGTTCCGTCGAGATCGGTGACGACCATGGCCATGGATGCGGCCTCAGTGGGCCTTGACCACCACCAGAGTGAGATCGTCGTCCTGCATGCTGTCGCCTACGTGGGCCATGACCGCCGCCAATATCTGGTTCTTGATGGTCTGTGCGCTCTCCCCACTCGCCTCGGCGATACAGGCCTCCAGGGCATCGTGCTCGAACATCCCGCCGTCCACGTCCCGGGCCTCGGTGACGCCATCGGTGTACATGACCAGCACGTCACCGGGCTCCCAGCTGAGCGACTGCACAGCGTAGCAAGCGGTACCGACTTCCAGGGCGCCGAGTATCGGATCCAGCGCCTCGAGCCGGCGCATGGAGCGATCCGCGGCGCGGTACAGGTATGGATAGGGATGACCGGCGTTGGAATAGTGCAGGCAGCGGGAGCGCGGCTCGAAGAGCACGTAACAGCTGGACATGAGCAACCTTCTCTGAAGGGACAGACCCAGGGTGCGGCGCATGGCCGCCATCACTTCCCGGGGGTCGAAGCTGAGCCGTGCCTGGGTGTGCAAGCAACTCTTCGCCATGGCAACGAACAGTCCGGCGTAGAAGCCGTGCCCGGTAACATCACCGACGATCAAGCCCACCGCGTCGTCGTCACGGACCAGATAGTCGTAGAAATCGCCACCCACTTCCGAGGCCTGGCTGCACATGCCCGCGAGTTCGAGGCCGTTGGCCAGCAGCCGCTCGCTGGGCAGCATGCCCTGCTGGATTTCCCTGGCCCTGTCCAGGTCCTGACGCCAGCGCTCCCGCTCACGCTCCAGACGCACGGTGCTTTTCACGTCTTCCCTGAGCTTTCCCGTCAGCATCTTGAAGATACCGCGGGCAACCTCCGGATCCTGATCCAGGGTCTCCTGAAAATCCCGCCGCTCCCAACGCAGCAGCGTCACCGGCGTATCGGCGACGGCGGCGGCGCTGCGGGGCTCCTCGTCGATGAGCGCGATCTCACCGACACAATCGCCCCGCTCCCGGTGAATGAGCGTCATGCCGGCGGATTCCAGCCGCAGCCTGCCCTCCACCACCAGGTAAACCGCGTCGCCCTCTTCGCCCTCATCGAAAAGAACGTCACCCATCGCCAGGGTCACTTCCTTCAGGCGAGTGTCGATACTCGCTACCAGGGCCGCGGGCACTGCGGCCAGAAGCTCGGTGGTTCGTAGAAAGTGCAGCCTGTCGCTCACGTCGATGCCCTGAATCAAGCCCTACGCACAGGCTAGCCGATGGCTTTGGCCTTAGCGACACATTACCATGCGCTCACCCGGTGTCCGGGAACCCCGACGGCACCGGTGCGGTCCGCTTACCTGAGCCCGTCTACTATCTATTGATATGCGCAGACCCGAGACCGCCTCAATCGCCGCGCCGGCGCTGACCCTGGTTCTGCTCCTCGGCATGGCGGCGGGCGCCGTCGCTGGCGACGAACCCCGGCCGGTGCATGCACTCGCCATGCACGGCGAGCCCAAGTATGGCCCGGATTTCACCCACTTCGATTACGTCAATCCCGACGCGCCGAAGGGGGGCATGCTGCGCCAGGCCGAATTCGGCACCTTCGACAGCTTCCATGGCTTCATTCCCAAAGGCCATGCAGGTCCCAGTTCCTCGGTGGAAACGTTGCTGACGTCCAGTGCCGATGAACCTTTTACCGAATACGGTCTGATCGCGGAGTCCCTGGAAGTGCCCGACGACCGGTCGTGGGCCATTTTCACGCTGCGGCCCGAGGCGCGATGGCACGACGGTAAACCCATCACGGTGGAGGACATCATCTGGTCTTTGGATATTCTGAAAACCAAGGGGCATCCCCAGTATCGCTTTTACTACAAGAATGTCGTCGACGCCCGGAAAGTAGGGCCACGGCGCGTCAAGTTCAGCTTCGACGAGAAAAACAACCGCGAGCTTCCACTCATCGTCGGCCAGCTGCCCATACTACCGAAACATTACTGGCAAGGACGCGACTTCGAGGCCACGACCCTGGAGCCGCCACTGACCAGCGGCCCCTACCGGGTCGCCAATTTCGAGCCCGGCCGTTTCGTGGAGCTCGAAAGGGTCGATGATTACTGGGGCAAGGATCTGCCTGTAAACAAGGGCCGGGACAATTTCGATCGGATACGCTACGAGTATTACCGCGACGAAACCATCTTGCGCGAAGCACTGAAAGCAGGCCGCATCGATTACCACCGGGAGAACATCGCCAAAGTCTGGGCCCTGGACTATTTGCCGAACAAGGTACCGGCTATCAGGAACGGCCGGCTGAACAAGGAAGAAATAGCCCATCGCCGGCCAACGGGCATGCAGGCCTTTTTCTTCAATACGCGCCGGGAAGTTTTCACCGACCGACGGGTTCGCCAGGCGCTGGACTACGCATTCGATTTCGAGTGGACCAACAAAAACCTCTTTTTCAGCCAGTACACCCGCTCCCAGAGTTTCTTTTCCAACTCTGAGCTCGCCGCCACCGGATTGCCCCAGGGAGAAGAGCTCGAAATCCTCGAGGGCTTCCGCGGGAAAATTCCCGAGGAAGTGTTCACCACCGTCTATGAGGCACCAGCCACCGACGGCAGTGGCTGGCCCCGGGATAACCTGCGCAAGGCATTCGCGCTACTCGAGGAAGGCGGGTGGGAAGTTCGCGATCAAAAACTGGTCAACAGGCAGACCGGCAAACCGATGCGATTCGAAATCATGATCGTCCAAAAAAGTATCGAGCGCATCGTTCTGCCCTTCGTGCGCAATTTGCAGCGCCTCGGCATCGATGTGAGGGTACGATTGGTAGACTCCTCTCAATACATTAATCGCCTGCGAAAATTCGACTTCGACATGATTCTTTTTGGCATTGGCCAGGGAGAGTCGCCGGGTAACGAACAACGCTTCTACTGGAGCAGCACCGCCGCCGACTCGCCGGCCGCCCGCAACGTCGCCGGCATAAAGGATCCGGTCGTCGACCAACTCATCGAGATGATCATTACCGCGCCGGATCGGGAAAGCCTGGTAGCTCGGACGCGGGCACTGGATCGGGTTCTGCTCAGCGGCCACTACATCATCCCCAACTGGCACCTGGATCGGGATCGCATCCTTTCCTGGGACAAATTTTCACGCCCGTCGGTAACACCCAACCGGGGCACGTCGACCAACTACTGGTGGTTCGACGAGGACAAGGCGCGGAATCTGGAACTGAAACGCACCCGGGACACGCCGTCCCAGCAAACCAAGAGCACGATTCAGTGACGGCCTATATTGTCCGCAGACTGCTGCTCATAATCCCGACGCTGCTCGGGATCATGCTGATTAACTTCGTCATCGTGCAAACCGCGCCAGGCGGACCGGTAGAGCAAGCCATCGCCGAGCTGACCGGACAGGGTGCGGACAT
>JAACFO010000089.1 GCA_009937425.1 Gammaproteobacteria bacterium | reverse complement strand
TGGCGATTACACAGGGATCAACCAGAACACATGGATTGGTGCCAATGTCACTATCGGTGATGATGTCTCAATCGGACAAAATGTGATGATTGAGGATAACGTTCAGATCGGAGATCGGACGTTTATCAATCGAGACGTTTCCATCGGCGACGGCACCGTCATTGGGAGCGATTGTGCGATCAGCAAAGGCGCGACCATACTCGCTGGTGCTGTAATTCCTGATGGGACGGTGATTGGCAAGAATGAAACTATATCGCCCTAGCCGAGGGCATAGGCATAAATGCAACCCCGCCCTCGTGGCGGGGCTTTCTATGGCCGGTTCTGGCCGACTGCCGTCCTTGAATTTAGTCTGCGTCGAGTGCCTGCTCTCGGTAATAGCTGACGCTCCGCGTTGCCGCGGAAACTTTCCTAGAATTCACTTTAAGTTTCGCAGATAGCAGCCTCCCGCGGGAGGATCGCCGACCGTTAAGAGTCGCATAGCCGTCGGTCGAAAGATCTGATGTAAGATGACGGCTGCTGAACCCATTCCGGACGTTAAGTACATCCCAGAATTGACGGTCTGTGCAGTGTCAGAGGACACTGATAACGACAAAGGCAAACCTGACCAAAGCCAGGGACGGTCGTAGCGACAGGCTGTTAAGTATTGGCGCGTTGGCCGCATGGGAGACGGAATATGAGCATTGGCTTTCTTCTTTTTTACGCACCGAATACCGCTTTTAGGCGCGCCGCCAGTCATCAATTACAGGCGCATTTTCCGGACAAGTCAGTGCAAGTCTGGCGCTCAACGCGCACTTGGCAATCTCGGTTGGCGCCCAACCGTCCCCGCCATAGCGCCTCGGTCAACCTCATGATGCGATATATGGAGTGGAGTTGCGCACTCTACCGAGCCGTGCAGGAACACGGCATGAGCCCAGCAGAGGCCGGCGCGCTCGTCGAGACGATCATGTCGGACGCTTATCACTTTCACGGCTCCGCAGCGCCAAACAAGAAACCAGGGTCAAATGGATACTGGGTATGATAACCCGGTATTTCTTCGCCTCTCCGTTCCGTCATCGGCACCTCCCCTCGAAGACAGGCGTGGCGTTCGACGTCACCCTTTGTCCGCTCGCCGACTACTTCAAGGACCAGGGCGTTCCCGAGCTCACCCCGCATGCGGCGTGTAACTTGGACTACGGCGCGGCGCGCGAATTTGGCGTCGAGTTGGTGCGTTCACAAACCATCGCGGATGGCGCTGCGCATTGCGACTTCAGATGGAAATTCCCAGCAACGGGGGCGGATTGATGCGAAGTTCGGCTGCTTGAGCTGAAAAGACGCGCGATCTCCATCGAAGCAACCAAATACATCGCCGATTGGCGGAAATCCACCCAAAGCTGACCCTGTGAGGAGCTAAGTTGCTATGAGCGCCGGATGAAGGTCCCGCCAGGCGCGAAGAAGTACGCGGGAAGCGGACCGCAGAAACATGATAAGCAGAGCAAGGGCTATCAGAATATCAGGCCATCCTGAATCGAATGCCCAAACAAAAAGCGCAGCAGCGATCACCGCGAATCCCTCAAAAACATCATTTCGTGAACACTCCCACACGGAAGACATATTCACATCACTGTGTCTGTATCGATGAAGCAGCGCCAAGCACACAGCGTTCGCTGCTAGGTTGATAGTTGCGGCGATACTCATCGTCTCGAAGATGGGCGTTTCCATATGAAATAGGCGCCATCCAATCTGAATCGCTACCGCAACTGCAGCGCCCGTAATCAGAAATCCTTTAAATAAGGCCACCTTCGCCTTTACTGTATTGGCCGAACCTACCACTGCAAAACTCAGGGCGTATGTCAGAGCATCGCCAAGGTTGTCCAAGGCTCCCGAGAGTAGGGATGATGATCCACTAATGGTTGCTGCAACGATCATCATGAAGAACGTCGCTGCATTGATTACCAGGACCGAGGCCAATATACGACGTTGCCGCACGTGCAGCGCTGATGTATCAACTGAACCCTGGCAGCAACTATCACTCACTAATTTATTATCACACCGAATGCATTCAAATGTCTGTTCGTGGCCGTTAGTAGACGCTGGGCGTGAGAAATCGGCTGGATCGGCCCGAGTGTCCACTTCCGACCCGTTCTAACCGTTGGACTCTAAGAGGCGAATGTCTCCTATGCAGAAAATGCGGTCGCTCAGTTCCAGCCGTCTGACTAGTACTATCGGCCACTTTCAAACAATCACTCTCGCCTCCTAAAGCATCACTCCGGCAAGCCCGCGTTACGCAATCCCGCGACGCCCCAGTCTATATCGGCTTGTTGGCTGAACGGTACGTACCTGGCGAACGCGCTAACTCGGAATCGAGGGTTGGTCCGAAGAACCTCCCTACCGGCGCGCTGTGCTTCCTCTGCTCGCCCGAGTGACGCGTAGCAAATCGCCAGGTTAACATGCAGGGAAACGAAGTCGGGCTCGAGTGCAGCGCCACGTTCCCCGGCGCGCACACAGTCGTCGTAGCGACCACCGAGTCCATAAGAAAAGCTAAGCCAGTCCAGATATGTTGACGGGTGAAACGGGTCTAAGCGGATCGCACGCTCGAGAAGCTGTACCGCCTCCGTTGGCCGATGCGCCCACAGCAGTGCTCTCCCGAGGGTCGCGAGTGTAATTGCGTCAGTTGGTTGCAATGTCAGCGCTTTATTCGCCTCGATCTTGGCCTTAGCGAACTCGCGTAAGAATTGGTGCGCTAGTGCAGCGATGGCGTGCGGACTCGGGTCCAATTCATCCAGCCGTGCCGCCTTCTCGGCCAGGTCTAACGCGCGTCTGAGATTCTTATCGCGTTCTTCGCCCCACAGATGCCATAGGTCCCCATGGTATAAGCCCAATAGAGCATGGGGTCGAGCATAGTTTGGATCGCGTTGTATCGCCTGTTCGAGTAGCTCTCTTGCTTTCTTCGCATCGGCGTAGTCGAGTCGATGCAGAAGATTCGTTGCACGTAGGACGAGGTCGTAGGCTTTTGCGTCGGGATTTCGGCTCGTGGCCTGCCGCGTCGAACGTTCGGAGCTAGTCAACTCCACCTCTACGGCTGTGATGACTTTCAGTGTAAGATTGTCCTGAAGGCCGAAAATGTCAGCGAACCCGCCATCATGACGCTCTGCCCACAGCTGCTGACCTGTTGCGGCTTCGATAAGCTGCGCGTTAATCCTAAGAGCGTCGTCTGACCGCCTCACGCTCCCTTCCAACACGTACTTCACTCCCAGCTCCCGCGCAATCGTCTTTATCGGTACGTTCTTGCCCTTGTAGGAGAAGCTGGAGTTACGAGCAATGACAAAGAGCCCTGAAATCTTTGAGAGGTCGGTGATGATGTCTTCTGCTAGTCCATCTGCAAGGTAGTCCTGCTTCGGATCATCGGACAGGTTGTCGAAGGCCAACACCGCGATGGAAGGCTTCGTAGGAAGCGGCGGATAAGACTTCTGCGCACGAGTCTTCTGCTCCACACCCGCTGTGTCGGCCGCGTCGAGCTGCGTTGCTGTCTTCCACGGGTGGAACCAGGCCGCAAGGCCGGCGGCAATCAGAAAGACCGTTATCATTGCAGCCGCAAACCACTGGCGCGTCCGCCGTCGAATCCGCGTCTCAACGGATTCGCCAGCACGTGCTGGAGGTGGGAGAGCCTCACCTGGTCTTAGTTCAACCGCGAACACCCGCACCGACTCGTCGAATCCCTTGACCTCTCGGTCACCGAGAGAGTCGTAGTGGATCGGCAGTCGGTCGGGAACCGCCTCACGGATTGCGCCGGAGATGCAGATCCCGCCCGCGTTCGCCAGCTGCTCCAGTCGTTGGGCCAGCACGACTCCGGCCCCAGTGACTGTGGCGTCAGCGATGACTACCTCACCCAGTGCGATGCCGACGCGAATTTCAGGAATGATCTCGTCGTTCAGCTCGGCGTTGCGCTTCGCGTTGTCCTCCTGCGCCGCGAGGGCCGCAAGGACGGCATCAGACGCGCGCGAAAACTCGGCCACGAGGGCATCGCCACGAATCTCATTGACAGCGCCACCGTAGGTGCGTACCGCATTTGAGAAGCCTTGGAACGCCGCCTGAATGCGGTCATGAGCGACCTGTTCGTCCTTGCGAACGAGCGCAGTCGAGCCCACCACGTCGGCATGAAGAATCACCGCGAGTCGGTGCTGAGATTTGGTCACCATTCAGTGCACCTATCCCTGCTGCGTTCTTGTTCGTGGGGAGAGGATAACGGAGTGTGCGACGATAAAGAATACGAAGGAGACTGGTGGGTACTTGTGTTGGATCGGAAAGCGGCGTGCATATCTTGCGCTGCATCGGTCCGCATCGGGTCGATACCTACCGGTCGCCAAACTACCTCTGAACGACCGGTTTCAGTGCTATCCGAACACCAATGCCGCTACACGTGGGCCTCATAATGCCATGCGCCCGTCTTGAACACGTTGTTGGGGTCGTGCTTTGCCTTGAGTGCCCGCAGACGCTTCATGGTGTCTTCGGGGAACACGCCCAGCATCTCCGAATCGCTCTCTGGCATGGCGTTGTTCAGGTACGTGGTCACATGAAATGGGCTCAGTTTCTGGACGAAAGCATCGCACCATTTCTTGCTTGCCGCGCGCTTTGATACGTCGTCGTCTGACCAGCTGATGATGGCGGTGCACCACAGGCGTCCGCTGCGGGCAGCGAAGGAGGTGGATGCGGGGTCGCCTTTGCCAAGCGCCCCGTTGACCTCCATACAAAGGATAAACGTGGACAGCTTAGAAGCGAAGTCGGGCTTTTCGTTCCAATGCTGTACGGCCGTGTCGACGATGCAGTTGATCGCCTTGCGGTCACTGGGGTCCCAGTCGATGAACACCCCCTTGTCCCAGTAATTTGTGTCGAAAGGGAAGAGGTCATCCAGCGCCGCCTGAAGGGCCGTGTAAGGTAGCTGGGTGTCCTGCCGCACCACCGCCCCACCACCGTAGGCCGCCACCTCGTCGCACGTGACCTTGGCCGCGGCTTCGGTCTCACCAACGATAAGCGGGACCACGCCACAAACCGGATCACCATCCGGCGAGTGCAGGAACGCAAACTGCAGTGTTTCGGTTTCCTTACGCTCCGGGCGCGCGATGCGATCCATCCAGGGAGTCATCACTTCCTTTGCCTTGTCGGCGCCCCACAAGATCGGGGCGCTACGGATGATCCCGTTGTTAGGCATGTCCCGGAGCTTTAGGACAAACTCGGTGACGATTCCAAAGCTGGCGCCGTTCCCGCGCATGCCCCAGAAAAGCTCCGGGTCTTTGGCTGCGTTCACGCGGATAACTTCTCCCGTTGCGGTGACCATCTCGTAGCCGACGATGCTATCGACGACTGCCCCCAGCCAGCGGCTCAAGTGGCCAATGCCGCCTCCAAGCGCGACGCCGGCGAATCCGGTGTGCGAGACAGAGCCCGTGATGCAAATGAGGTCGTAGAGAGCCGTCTCGTGGTCGACGTCGCCCCCATCGGCGCCTGCTTGAACGAAAACCAACTTCTTCTCAGGGTCGACCCGCACGGCAGTCATCTTCATGAGGTCGATCACGACCGCGTCGTTCGCCATTCCGTAGGGCGAATGGGAGCCCTTGCCTCGTACCGTGATGGGCGTGTTGTTCGAGCGGAAATAGTTCACGGCCGTCACAACGTCTCGTACACCGGAGGCGATCACGAAGCCCAGAGGATTCGCTCGTGTGTTCAGATCGCGGTTCCATCCACGGAAGCGCGCAGCGTTAAACGCCTGCTCGTCGGCACGAGTGATCAATTCTCCGCGGAGGGCGGCTTTGAGATCGGCGAGTGCATTGTCGGTCATTATGGGGTCCTTGAGCCACGAATCGCGGTGACTCGGCTAGGTGCCTGTTCGGAGCCCACATCCTACAGCAATCCGGGCGGCCAGCGCGTGCAAAAGACCGCGGACCGCGTCTGAACCATTACACCTTAGCATTGGGCATAAGCCTATCGCTTTTGGTTCTTTCCTATCGGTGGTGGCGGGTGGTTATAGTCGGGCTTCCATTTCAGGGGGCCCGGGGCCATGTACCGGTATGACAGTTACGATCAGCGGCTGGTGGAGGAGCGCGCGGAGCAGTTTGCGGACCAGGTGCGCCGCTATCGGCGGGGTGAGATTGGCGAGGACGAGTTCAAGCAGCTGAGGCTGCGTAACGGCCTTTATTTGCAGCGTCACGCCTACATGCTCAGGGTGGCGATTCCCTACGGACTGCTGTCCTCACGACAGATGCGCAGGTTGGCGCATATCGCCAGGCGCTACGACCGGGGATATGGGCACTTCACGACACGCCAGAATATCCAGTACAACTGGCCGGAACTCGACGATGTCCCCGACATTTTGCGGGCGTTGGCAGAAGTCGAGATGCACGCCATCCAGACCAGCGGCAACGTAGTCCGGAATATCACCGCGGATCATCTGGCCGGGGCGGCGGCTGACGAGATCGCCGATCCGCGCCCCTACTGCGAATTGCTGCGTCAATGGTCGACTCTGCATCCGGAGTTCTCGTGGTTGCCGCGCAAGTTCAAGATCGCGATAACCGGCGCCACAAGCGACCGCGCTGCAATCCAATTCCATGACATCGGATTGCAGTTGCTGAAAGACGATGCGGGCCGGCTTGGATTCAAGATCTGGGTTGGTGGTGGCATGGGTCGCATGCCGGTAATAGGCAAGGTACTGCGCGAGTTCCTGCCCCGCGAGCACATTCTGTCCTACATGGAGTCAATTCTGCGCGTCTATAACCTGCAGGGCCGCAGGGACAATATTCACAGGGCACGGATAAAAATTCTGGTTAACGCACTGGGAATCGACAGTTTCCGCGAACTGGTGGAAAGCGAGTGGCGGCGGATCAGCGAATCCACTTCGTCGGTCAGCGACGCTGAGTTCGAGTACCTGGGAGGGTTCTTCGCGCCCCTCGACTACCAGCGCGGCAGGTCGACGGATGCCTTCCAGAAGCGTCTCTCCAGCAACCCGTTTTTTGCCGACTGGATTCGACACAATACCCGTGACCACAAGGTCCCCGGCTACCGTATCGTCACGGTGTCGCTGAAGACCCCGGACGTGCCGCCGGGAGATATTACCGGCGAGCAGATGGATGGCCTCGCGGAGCTTGCCGATCGATACAGCTTTGGGCTGATCCGTGCATCCCACGATCAAAACCTGGTGCTTGCGGATGTCAATGTCGCCGATTTGCCCGCCCTATGGCAGGGACTTTCGCGCTTGAAACTCGCAACCGCCAATGTCGGCACACTCAACGATATGATCTGCTGCCCGGGCCTCGATTTCTGCTCCCTGGCGAATGCGGGGTCACTGGATGTGGCAGCGCAAGTCAATGAGAAATTCGACGAACTCGACTATCTCTACGATCTCGGTGAGGTGCAGTTGAAAATGTCGGGATGCATGAATGCCTGTGGCCATCACCATGTGGGACACATCGGCATCCTCGGCGTGGATAAGCGCGGTGAGGAATACTATCAATTCACGCTGGGCGGATCGGCGGGAAATGACGCGGCGCTCGGGGAACGGTTGGGTCCGGCTATCGCGAAAAACCGCGTGGTCGAGGCAATCGGTGACATCCTCGAAGTTTATCTGGCGCGTCGCGAAGAGGACGAAAAATTCGTCGAAACAGTCCGTCGCATAGGAATCACACCGTTCAAGGAGCGGGTTTATGAAAATCATTCGCCATCGGCGCATCGACGAGAGTCATTGGCGGCATGCGCCTGAGGGCCCATCCGCCGACGCAGAAAGCACGTCGCCACCGGCCGCCCTGATTGTCGCGCTCGCCGACTGGCGGCAGCAGAAGGTCGCGTTGTCGAGTCGCGGCATACCGATAGGCGTGCGCCTGGCCGCCGGCGACGACCTCGATGAACTCATCGATGATTTGGACTCCATTGCCCTGGTCGCGCTGGAGTTCGCAAGCTTCAGCGACGGACATGGCTACACCCAGGCACGTCGCCTGCGCGAGACCCACGGCTTCCGTGGAGAAATTCGTGCCGTCGGTGACGTTTCCAGGGATCGTCTCGCATTCATGGAGCGCTGTGGGTTCAACGCCTACGAGCTGCGATCGGATTGTGATTTGCAGGACGCTCTGAACGCTTTCGGCGAGATATCGGATGTCTACCAACCGGCGGCCGACGGGCAGCCGGCAATCGCTTCGTTTCGCCCCTGAGACCAGCCGCCGCCGGCATCCGGCCGGTCACCACCCCCCCCCCGGGGTCCCAAGGACGCCTTTCGTGGTGCAGATCCGTGACACCGTGGGCAGATCCGCTCCCGGGACGGCCGATAACATTGCCGCTCCTGATATCACCCGTTGCACGGAAAATGCCGAAGCGCCCCCAGTTGTTGGATCGAGAGCTGTTTCGCGCCGCTCGGCGAGAAGCGCTGTCCTTCAGCTTCTGGACCGACAGTGTCGTCTATCCGCTGCTGTTGGGGGCTATCGGGATCGCGTCGGGGGTGGTTTCCGGCGTAGACGGCATTTCCCTGTCCATGACCATGGTGGGCACCGTGCTGGGCCTGTTTTTCTGGGCGTGGGGATATGTGCGCCGCCGCGATCAGCACGCCGCCCTCATCATGAAGGAACGCGCTTCCCATCTGGTGCAAAAGCGCGACCAGGAACTGGTGCGCCTGGATGCCAGCCTCCAGGCCGACGGCATGACTGCAGCTTCGGAGCAGATTCGCGAACTTCGGGTAGTCTTCGACGCATTCAAGAACGTACTCGAGAAAAAGCTCAGCAGCGGTGAACTCGGTTACCAGAGATTCCGAGTCGTGCTGGAAGAGCTGTTCTTGTCTTCCCTGGATAATCTCGAGCACGCGGTGGAGCGATTGCATGCGGCGTTGGCCATCGGAATCGACGAGGTTGATGAAAGAATCCGCCGCATCGAGGCCGTCGGAGACGATCCGAACAGCATGGAACTCATCGAACTGCACCGCGACCGCACGCGTTATAATGCGCTCACCGAATCGGCAAGAGAATTGTTCGAGCAGAACAAGACCGTGCTGGCTACACTGCAGCTATCTTGCGCGAGAGTAACCAGTATGCAGGCACATCGGGCCAAGGTGCGCAAAGAGCTGGATGCAATTCTTGCCGAGGTTTCGTCGCTGACCCATGGGGTCAGTCTGGCAGGAACCTAGCCCGGCTAACCAGCGCTGCGTCACGCTTCCTGATCTCCACTCTCGATTGGCGTCCGGCAACGTCAGCATCTAGACTTTTCTCATCCACGGTGGATTGTTTTGATTTCACAAGGAGGCTCGGGCGCGATGTCCGTACGATCACGAGACTTATTTTTGTACGCGGCCCTGTTGTTCGCGCCCCTGGCAGTTGCGGATTCGGCCAAACCAGGCATCGACCCGCGGGTGGACGCGCTGCTGCATGACATGGGTGACTATCTCAAGGGTGCCAGCGAGTTCAGCTTCCGCACCGAGGTTAACTACGACCAGGTGCTGGCGAGTGGCCAGAAGATTCTCCATGGCCGGAACGCCGAGGTCGCCATGCGGCGTCCCGATCGGCTGCACATTCTCGTCAATGGCGATCTGGTCCACGAGCGCATGTGGTACAACGGCCAGACATTCATATTATTGAATTTATGGGACCATGAGTACGTTAAAGTGGAAGTGCCGCCGAGGATCGACGAGGCGCTGGATGTCATGGCGCGTAAGTATGGTATCTCGAGTCCCGTCTCCGATGTGCTCTACAGCGACGCATACGCCGTTCTCTCGGAAAACGTCGTCACGGGGGAATATATAGGGCAATCGGTGGTGCGCGGCGTGCCCACGCATCATCTCGCTTTTACGCAGAAGAATATCGACTGGCAGCTCTGGATCGAAGACGGCGCAAACCCGGTACCGCGAAAAGCGGTCATCACCTACAAAAATGTCACCAGCTCACCACAGTTCACCGTGTGGCTGTCGGATTGGAATTTCTCGCCACGACTGGCTGACAGCTTGTTCGACTTTCTGCCTCCGGATGGTGCTCGTCAGGTCGAGATAAGGCCTATCGACCAATGACAAAGCGACTTCCTGGTAAGTGCTTCATTGGCCTCGCCGCTTTGGTGCTCGCGTCATCGGCGCCGCTCGCACAGGAGCGCCTGGTGATCAACGTGGGCAAGACGAATCGATCACAGTCCAGTTCCAGCGTCATTCACTATCAAGGTACGGGAAGCGTTCGTCACAGTGAGCGGCGTACCTACGAGACGGCGCAAGATCGCCACTCCGTTCAAGCCGCGGAGAGTCGAACCGCGGTACAGTCGGCTGAGGGGCGACGTACGACCGGCGCGCAGGATCGCAGAGAAATATCGGCGCAAGATAGAACTTACAGCAAGGCGACGAACCGGCACGGAAGTGTGCGACTGGATACGATTCGGTAACGAACCGCTGATACAACGCGGCGTCAGTTATTTTTGTTCAAATAAGCAGCCAGGTCTCTGTGGCCTACGGATTCATGGCATGTGACGCACGACTTCTGAGTCTCTTCCAGAAAATAGGATTTGTGCGCCGCAAAAGCTTCGGTGTGTCTCGGGAAGGCCTCCAGTAGTCTGGCGTGGCAGCCCAGGCAGCCGGAGTCGTAGACATAGGATTCGCGATCTCCACGCAGTGCTTTCCAATCCGTTACCTCCGGGCCGTGGACGAATTCCACCCACGCGTCACCCACAAGTCTTTGCCAATACGCCCAGATGAAGCTTACCGGACTTTCTCGGGGTAGGTGACAGTCCGAGCAGCTCGCCTGTACCCCGTGGGTAGACCGCCCTGCGTGAACGTCCATTCTGTAAGCCTCTGCCATGGGGGCCATGCTATGGCAGCTGGTACAGAATTCCACATCGGTGGTGTGCTCAATGGCATATTGCCCGGCTGCCCACCCGATGGACAGCAGCAGGGGCAATACGACCACGACCGCGACGAGAACAATGAGCAGCGGGGCGATTACCCGTTTCGGGGGTGCAAATAATCTCAGAGTTCGTGCCATCGTTCGACTGTGCCGCGCTGGGAACTGGTAATGGGTGCTCGACCCACGCACACCCGAGGCCCCCTGGTGCCGAGGCAGTCGAACAGTACCAGTTTATATCCTCATTCGAGGATTGCACAGTATCCAGCGCCAACGACGCTGGCGGAATCATCAGTTGTCGCGAAAAGCGGACAAACTCAGCGTCCGCTGCCCGGTGAGACAATAGAACCCAACGCGACGGTTACGGTTACTACCGTCAGCGTCAACCAATGACGTATGTTTTGTTGCATGCGCTGCGCAGTACGTTGCCATTGCGCCCTTTTGCGTTCGCCTCTAAGCAAGCCGTTAGCCATCGTATTTATTTTTCCTGGATGACCGCGGGAGCTCCTGGCGATATCGTCGATGCTGGTTCTACTAAATGGTCCTCTTCCTTCCATCCCCGCGTGATAAAGCCGCATATCGATATAGGACGCGACTTCGCGCTGATCCAATGAGGGTATATTGACCGTGTGAACCGGCGTTTTTGATTCCTTTGTTCCCGCAAGTCCGCTCATTCGCGTCCGCAGTTCAGGTTCGCCCGTCATCAGCAAGCACAGGTTTTTTGACTGCATTTCCTCTCTGAGCGTCACAAGCTTTGCAAGGCTTTCGTCGCAAAGATTGTGTGCATCATCGACGATTATGACGGCGACTTGACCCCGTGTGGTGAGTCGGTCGAGCCAGCTGCCGAAACTCTTGAGCATTTCCTGCGTGGGTACTCGAGTAGGTAAGCGCAATTCCGCATTCAAAAAAGTGATGACATCATCGGCGGTAAATGAGTGCACTGCCGGCATCCTCACAATCCGCCAATTGTGATCGGATCGACACACGAGTTGATTTAGAAGAGTAGATTTGCCGACACCGGATTCACCCAGAATCAGTGCCGGGGTTTCGTTGCGGCGGATGTACTCCTGAACGAGGTCCAGGCGCAATCTCAAAGCCGGGGTAGTGAAAAAGTAGTTGTCCAGCCCCCTGCTGGGAAACGGTTCCCGTCGGGTATCTCGAGATTGCATAACTCCACTCCTGAGTAATTGTTCGAAGATGACTTGTCTATGCGACGACACGCAGGCGCGACCACGCTTTCTTCACGCGAGTCGCGGTGGTTGCGAGGGCGTCGGAGAGGCGCCTCAGCCCGGGGGCATTCTCGTACTCGTCCAACATCACATACGACCAGGCGTGCTCATTGGAGATGAATTTGCGCAGTAACGCCTGGTTGAGAGCGTGACCCGGCTTGTAGCCGTAAAAGTGTCCAATGACAGGCACGCCGGCGAGAGACAGGTCACCGATGATGTCGAGTATCTTGTGACGCACGAATTCATCATGGAATCGCAATCCTTCTTCGTTGACGACAACATCGCCGTCGATGAGGATAGCGTTCTGCGGCGAGCCACCGAGCGCGAGTTCCCGTTCATACAGGTCTTCAATTTGATCGGCGAACCCGAAGGTACGTGCTCGAGCCAAGTCGCGTTTAAAGACGGGTTCGGTCATCACCGTCGAGAGCCGTTGAGTGCCCACCGCGGTATCGGGAAAGTCGATCTCAGCGGTAATGCGCGTAATCGGGCACGGCTCGAGTCTTACGACCTTGTCGTCGAGGCGCACTTCCACGGTCTCCTCTACGAGCATTGCCCAGCGTTTTGCCTCCTGGTCGATGATGCCGGCACGTTCGATCATGGCGACGAATGGTTCCGCGCTGCCATCGAGGATAGGCACTTCCGGCCCGTCCAACTCCACCACTGCGTTGTCGATGCCGCAGCCGTGCAACGCCGCCATCAGGTGCTCGACTGTGGATACCGATATTCCAAACTCGTTACCGATGATGGTGCCGAGCCGCGTATCGACTACCTGGTGCCACAACGCCGGGATGACTCCACGACCTGTAGGCACATCGTTGCGGAGGAATCGCACGCCGGTGTTGACCTCGCTCGGCCGCACCAGCATGCCGATACGGCAGCCGCTGTGCAGGCCTGTTCCCACATAGGGGATACAGGTCTTGAGGGTGCGCTGAACTATGGACGCCATGTGCTGTTCCTCCGTCATACTCGATACCTCCCGGCGCGAGCGCCGATGCGAGCTCGATGACCGTCCCTCACGCGTCGTTGCGCGTGCGGCGAGCCGCGGGCAAAATGCCCTGCGAAACGGCCATTTTTTGTCCCCCGTTGGCGAAAGGGCCGGCCCCGTGGGCGGCACCTTTGCCCCCCCGTGGCCACGCCGATCCACGGATCGGGGTGCACGGCTGATAACATAAGGGCTAGCGGCGTCTGCACCGTAATCACGGCACGCCAAGTTCTTATCCCTCAATCTGGAGGTTGGTGGCGGGTTCCATGGCTGGTAGCAGCATCTCTTCCTGGGCACTGCTGGTGGCCAAGGCACTGGAGGCCGGAGGCCAGGAAAGTAAGGCCCTGTTTCGCCGTGCCGGTCTGGACCCGGAAAAGCTCAAGGACCCGGACGCACGTTATCCCACCGATGGCATGTGCAGGCTGTGGCGGCTCGCGGTGCAGGTTACCGGCGATCCCTATTTCGGTCTGAAGGCAGCCAGTTTCTGGCATCCAACCACGATGAATGCCCTTGGTTACTCGTGGATGGCCAGCGACAGCCTACGGGATGCGCTTACCCGCATGGCCCGCTACGGACGTCTCGTAACCACGGTCGCGGACATGAGGCTCGAGGAATTCGACGACCATTTCACTTTCAGGATAAAGCCGCTGATTGCGAGACGGGAAGTGCCCAGCGCAGCCGTCGATGCCGGTCTCGCTACCTTCGTCAGCATGTGTAGAACGAGCTATGGGAGTGACTTTAATCCGCTGCGTGTGGTCACCCAACGCCCCGGATTCGACGATCCGGCACCCTATATCGAGTACTTTTGCGCGCCGGTGGAATTTTCCGCTCCTGACAACATTCTTTACTTCAGCAAGGAGTCCCTGGAGGCGCATCTGTTGACCGCCAATCCACGTCTCGCGCGTATCAACGATCGGGCCATCACGGAGTATCTGGCGCAGTTCGACAAGGAAAGCACTGCCATGCGCGTGCGGGCCAAGCTGATCGGCCTGCTGTCGGCGGGAAACGTGACCCAGCAGGAGGTTGCAGACAGTCTGCACATGAGCTTGCGCACTTTGCAACGCAAGCTCAGCGATGAGAGCACGAGCTACAAAGACCTTCTGGATGAGACGCGCAAGGAGTTAGCTAACCAGTATTTGCGCCAGGCTTGTCTTTCCGTGAGCGAAGTGACTTATCTGCTGGGATTCTCGGAGCCAAGCAACTTCGCCCGCGCGTTCAAACGCTGGACGGGTCGTACACCCAGCGAGTTTCGCACCGCCGCGTAGTCCCGTCGGCAATGCTACTGAGACTGCGCTTTTAAGGCGTCCGCCTTGTTGTCGTTGAGATTGTTCAGCAGCGTATAAGCGAGGTAGTACTTGTAGATATTGGCCACATAACGCGTAGTTTCCGAGCCTACCATCTGCTGAGCGGCGCGCTCCACGTTTCTGAACCAGATATTCGGGTCGAGCCCCATCGCTTGCGCTTTGGCGCGCATCTTACGAACCTTGGCGGGGCCGGCATTGTAGGCCGCTAGAGAAAAATGGACTCTGGAACCATGTTCGATCTCGGGAGAGGTAAAGTAGCGATCTCTGAGAAACGCAAGGTACTTCACGCCGGCGTGAACATTATTTTCAGTGTTGTACACATCTTTTATGCGAACGTGTTTGTCTTTTGCCGTAGACGGCTTGATCTGCATGATTCCAACGGCTCCGCGGTGGCTTTTCTTTTTTGGATCCAAACGCGATTCTTGAAAGGCGAGTGCAGCGATCAGCAGCCAATCGAAATCGTATTCGCCGGCGTACTTCTGGAACAGCGCGTGATATTTTTCGAGTTTTTCCCTCGATGACTCGGACAGCGGATTCTGAATCCAGCGCGTGTTTTCGTAATAGCGTTTGAACAGCACGTTGCCGAGCTTGGTGCCTTTTCGATGACTGCGCAAGAAATCGTCGAGATCCGCGCGCAGCTCCGGGTTATTCTTGCGCACCGCCCAGGCGATGTTCCCCGACGTATTCACTGTAATATCTTCGTGCACATTAATATCCGGGAGCACGTTGGACCAGAGTCTGGCGATGTGATCGTCGGCAACAGTAACCTCCACAATGCCCGCGTTGACTAGCTCCAATATGTCCTCAGTGGCGAGATAGGGGTCTGACTCGACAATATAGACGGGAGGGCGTCCAACACTCTTGAATTGTTCACTGAGTTTGGCCAGGTGTTGCACGTAACTGCTGCCGGCCAGCACGTAAACGATGCGACCGGATAAATCGCCGCTGGAGCGAATGCTCTTATCGGACTTATGGGTTACCACGACTTCACTGACGTTCTTTACGTACGGGGTGGTGAACGCTACCTGCTTCTGGCGATCCGGTGTGACAGTCAGTCCGGCGGCCGCTATATCTCCGCGGCCTTCCACGAGGTTGGCGAGCAAGCTTCCGAAGGGAACGGGGATGTAGACGACATCGAAATGTAACTGGCCCTTTTTGTCCGCCTTGTTGATGAATCGCTCGTATTGCTCCATGAGTTCGTACTCGAAACCCCGCTGCTGGCCATTGACGACGAAGTATTCGGTTTTCTTATAAGTGACCAGGACTCGGATAACGCCTCGCTGGCGCATCGTGCGGAGATCGGCTTTTGACTCGACCGAGAGCAGAGGCGCGATGCGCTTGAGATCCGCGGCGTGAGACGGATGGGGTGAGAGCGAGAGCCAGAGGCATGCCCAGAGAACGAAGTAGCTAGCAGGAGCGGGTGTACGTGCCAACGCCGATCGTTGTCTACTCGATCCCATAGGCAGGCGAAGGCAGTAGCAGGTCATGCCCGTCGATGTTCCTCGGCGTGGCACTCGATGATAGGCAACATTGGTGTGAAAGTGTAGCCAGCGCGGTGTTTCTCTGGTTCCATAGGTTTTCTTGTCATGCATCCGCCAGTGGAGGAGCGAGACCATGGATTTTCGCATCGAGACCGACAGCATGGGTGATTTGCGCGTACCGGCGGATCGCTACTATGGAGCACAGACAGCGCGGTCCCTCATCAACTTCAAGATCGGAGGCGACCGCTTTCCCCGCGAAGTTATCCGGGCTCTCGGCATTCTCAAGAAGGCGGCGGCAGCGACCAACGAGGAACTCGGTAAACTTGCGCCGGATAAAGCCGTCCTGATCAAGCAGGCCGCGGAAGAGGTAATCGACGGAAAGCTCGACGAAGATTTCCCGCTGGTCGTCTGGCAGACCGGTAGCGGTACGCAAACCAACATGAACAGTAACGAGGTTATTGCCAATCGTGCCATCGAGCTCGCCGGAGGCGAAAAGGGATCGAAGTATCCGGTGCACCCGAACGACGACGTGAACATGGGACAATCGTCCAACGACACTTTTCCCACGGCGATGCATATCGCGGCAGGTGAACAGCTGAATAAACGGCTGATCCCCGCGGTGACGAAACTCAAAGATACGTTGCAGAGCAAGTCCGAAAACTACCAGGACATTATAAAAATCGGACGTACCCACCTCATGGATGCCGTTCCTCTAACCCTGGGCCAGGAATTCTCGGGCTACGTGCAGCAGCTGGAGAATGATCTTGGCCGCGTCACATATGTCCTGGACGGGATCTACGAGCTGGCCCTGGGCGGTACCGCCGTCGGCACCGGGCTGAACACCCACCCGGAGTTTTCCGACAGGGCGGCTGCCACTATCGCCGCCATCACCGGCTTGCCTTTTCGCAGTGCCGCGAACAAGTTCGAGGCCCTGGCTGCCCACGACGCGATTGTTTTCGCGAGCGGCGCGCTCAAGACTCTAGCGGCCTCGCTGATGAAAATCAGCAACGACATTCGTTGGCTCGGGTCCGGTCCACGTTGCGGAATTGGTGAGTTGTTATTACCCGCGAACGAACCGGGTAGCTCCATCATGCCCGGTAAGGTCAATCCTACACAGTCCGAAGCCATGACCATGGTGTGTGCGCAGGTCATGGGTAACGACGTGGCCATCAACATCGGCGGCGCGTCGGGGAACTTCGAACTCAACGTGTTCAAGCCGATGATGATTTTTAATCTATTAAACTCCATCCGGCTGTTAGCGGATGCCTGCGAATCTTTCGAGAAACACTGCGCCAGGGGAATCGAACCCAACGTGCCGGCAATCGAAGCCTACCTGCACAATTCGCTGATGCTGGTGACGGCGTTGAATCCGCACATCGGTTACGACAATGCGGCGAGAGTGGCGAAAAAAGCATTCAGCGACAACATCAGCCTGCGCGCGGCGGCCATGGATCTGGATTTATTGACCGGAGAGCAATTCGACCAGCTGGTCAGGCCCCAAGACATGATCGGACCAGGCAGCTAGCCCGAGCCCGCGCCCTCTTCTCCCTCTCCCGCGAGCGGGAGAGGGCCGGGGTGAGGGAAATTACACGCTCCCCTCTC
>JAACFO010000244.1 GCA_009937425.1 Gammaproteobacteria bacterium | reverse complement strand
GACGCCGAGCAGGATTACTTCGCCGACGGCGTCACGGAGGATTTGATAACGGCGCTATCGAGTATTCGCTGGTTGTTCGTGATTGCGCGCAACTCGAGCTTCTCTTACAAGGGAGATTCACCGGAAGCGGTAGAGGTGGCGAGTGATCTCGGCGTGCGCTATGTGCTTCAGGGCAGCGTGCGCAAAGCCGGCGACAGGGTACGAATATCCGCCCAGCTAATCGACAGTTTCACCGGCACCCATGTGTGGGCCGACCGCTATGACCGCGAGCTCGGCGACATCTTTGCACTGCAGGACGAAATGGCGGAGACCATCGTCGGCGCCATCGAGCCCGAGCTGGCCAAGGCCGAGCGACAGCGGGCCCGGTCGAAACGCCCCGATAGACTGGATGCCTGGGACTTGTACCAGCGCGGCCTGGCCAAGCTGTACCAATACACCAGCGAGAGCCTTACGGAGGCTCAACAACTGTTTTATCGCGCCAGAGAGCTCGACCCCGAGCTGAGCCCCGCCTATTCGGCATCGGCCGAGGCCTACTACATCGGTGTGGTCTACGGGTTTTCCGAATCACCCGACGACGACCGCGAGCAAGCACTCACCGCCGCGCAACGGGCAGTCGAACTCGACAGCTATGACGCCGCTGCCCACTGCACCCTGGGAAGAATCCACTACCTCAGGCGTGAACACGAGCTGGCCATCCCGGAGCTCGAGGCAGCGCTGCAGATCAACCCGAGCTACGCATGGGCGCACTATGGCATCGGCGCCGCCATGGTTTTCACCGGACGAGCACGGCAGGCTTTTCCGCATCTCGAGCACGCCATCCGCCTGAGCCCGCGGGACCCGTACATGGGTTCCTTTCTCGTGCGCATGGCCGACGCCCATCTGTTTCTGAGGCAATACGAAGACGCTGTAAAATGGGCACACAAGGCCCTGCGTCAGCCGAACTTTCAATGGTCCCGGCATGCGGCTTTGATTTCCGCACTCGCTCATCTGGGCCGCCTCGACGAATCCCATCGTGCCCTGGACGACCTGCTACGGCTTCTCCCGACATTCACCCTTGCGTTCGTACGAAAGTACCACCTCATCTCGGATCCCGATGACATGGCGCACTTCCTAGACGGACTGCGAAAAGCCAACGTACCGGACGGTGACTAACCTAATGCCACGCCGCCCAGAAAACCAAATAAGTCAACGCCGGTACGCATAGGTACCGGGCACCTCTTGACTTATTGCCTACTCGGGGGCCTTACATAGGTGCCCGGTACCTCTTGACTTATTATTGACTTATTGGCTGGGCGGAGCACCAGGCCGTACAATTTACTCTCATTATTCGGAAACGCGCTCCATCGCGGCTAGGCATTCGGCTTCACCGTCTGCCGGAATGGGAGTTGTGAAGATTCGCCTGATGGGGGCGAAGATACTCGTTACAAAGCGTCCCGCCGTCCGTATCCACTCCTCCGCGGAGGCACCGGTCTCAAATTCAGAATAACTGCCGGAGACGCGTATTGGTGTGGCGAGGGAGAACATCGTCGGCCGTTTGGCCTTCGGCACCAGCTCAAAATCCAGCTGCCCGGACTTGAAGTTCACCTCGCCATCACCGAACACTTGCACGTTGGTCGTATCGACGAGGAATGTTTTTGGATTCATGATGCCATCGGCCATGTCGAACACGCCGACGACGCAATTGACCCTGGAACCCGGACCGGAATCGATTCTGGGTAGAATCGCCACTACAAGGTTGGCCGCCCACAGGTCGAATATGTCGGCCTGCATGTTCTTCGGCCAGACGGCGAAATCGAAGCGGCCGGTGGCGCCATTCAACATGTTGTCCAAGGTCTTCGACCGCGATCGCAGGTCGAGATCCAGACTCAGCCAGCCGGCGGCATCATCCGAAGGATCGATGCGCCTGGCGAGCACACCGTAGTCCAGATGCTCGATGTTTACCTCGGTTCGAGCCACAACATCACCATCCGCAACTTCAAAACCGAATCGCGCGTCGGCGGATCCCTCCGGAATCTCGATTCTTACCGGATCCAGAGATATTCTGCCGTCCTCTAAGGTTGCCACCAGTTGTCCGTTACCAAGACGGTCCTCACCGGACAAGACCTCATTAACAGCTATCGACAAGCGAGCATCGAACTCTCGCATGCTTTCCGATCTGAGCAGAGCCTCGACCCCCACCTTCTTATTCGAAATCGACCGGGATCGATCCTCTCTATCCGCTATGTTCCCGGCCGAGTCATCGTATTCAAACGCCGACCAGCCGCCGGTGTTGAAGTCGTTCAACTGCAAGGTCTTGCTGGTAAGATTCACCGCCAGTCGGGGCCGTGTACCGGTGGTGTCGAGACTCACGTTCCCGGTGAGATGGCTGTCGCCGACGCGAATCGACAAGCTCGGCACATGGTATCCGGCGCGATTCAGCTGGACGGTCCCATCGAGGGCATAGGGCCCCCAGGGCGGCACCGACACATGCAGGAGCTCGTCGAATTTTTCGAGGTTGCCACCCTCGACGGAAAGATCAAAGCGCAGATTTCGCAATGTGAATGGCCGTGGGACGGATCCGTTCAGTTCCACGTGCACCCCGCCAGTATCCGCTGTCAACCGCAGCGGAACATGGTCGGTGGCCTCCAAAAACGAAGCGAGCGGATTCGTTTCGATTCTGATTCTGACAGGGACGGATCCGATGCGGCCGTCGACGTCGTAAACGACAGGGCTTCCGGGGGTGGATGTCAGAGTGCTCTTGACGATTCCGATCTCGAGAGGTGCTTGAGTGTTCGGATCGCGAATTGTCATCACTCCATCCTCGAGCACGGCAGTGATCTCCGATTTCTCGATGATTGTCTTCAGCGTACTGCCGCGGAGAACAATTTCCACTGCCAGTCGACGGGCTCGCGTTTCGGAGCGCTCCACGAGTTCCAACTCTCTCAGCAAACCACCCACATCGACATTTTCAGAACCGATGTCGATGGTTGCCACAGGCACTTGGCTACGCAGATCCAGACTGACTCCACCGGTAAAGGGCACCACGCCCACTGTTGCCGTGAACGGTGACTTCTTCAGACGTCCCTCGCGAATTCGGCCGATGAAAGACAGATCTGTCAGGTCGACCGTCTGCAGACGAACCCGCTCGACGGCGATGTCCAGGTCGGTGTCGGCGATCTTTATTCCATGCGGCAGGATTGGTATATGAAGGTCAAGCCCTGGACTCTTGTCCTGGTCCGTCGGTTTCTTCTGCTGCGCGAACACAGCAGTGAGCTCATCGAGTACGATCTCCGGGGATCGAACGGTGGCACGCAACAGCAGATCCTGATTTCTCCAGCCTGCCGACAGATCACCCGTGAACGCAGTCTGGCCGAGCTTCGCCCGTACCGATTCGAAATATGCCTTATCGTCATGGAACGACAGCCTGCCACTCACTCCATATGCCACATGGGCACTTGGGTCGGCGCCGATCCAGGGGGCAAGGTCGCCGATCCTTTCGCCTCCCATCGCGAGGTCCAGCGTCGTGCCTTCCAGTTTGCCCAATTCGGGAACGGATCCCTTCAGCGACAATCGGGCCCCGGAGCCTGTCGCCGTCAGGTCTATGGGCCAGCCAACGGTGGAGAGCGCTTCGGAAACGGTGGCGCTGGAGAGATCGACGGAAAAGGCTTCGTCGACGAGCATACCCCGGGTCGAAAGTCGCAGCGCCTCCCCCTGCGGCAGTGCAAGCTCGAAAGTTTCCAGTATCAAGGGAACCGGCTCGTCGCTGTCTCTGCCGTAGGAAAGATCGGCCCTGTCCAATGTCATGAGAAGATCCAGGCTCTCGAGAGCGGTGCGAAGATTCCGACCCCGCCCCGATGCACGAAGGGCGAACTTTTCGAAGCTGCCCTCGAGGCCTTCCGTACGCCCCATGACTCTGGTCAGGTTGCGCATGTCGCTGCCTTCGGAGGAAAGCGCGAGGGTAAAGTCGAGGCTGTCGTCGTCCTCCTGAATCGCCAGCCGGCCATTGATGGGCACCCCGGAGACGGTTGCCCCCACGGGTATGGTGAGCTGGCCGTCACCCACCATCGCCTTCAGCGATGCACCCTGAATGTCCGTGGGAGCACCCACTACGCGATTCACCGCCAGCATGACATCGGCATCGATCTTCCAGAGCGCGTCCAATGAATGCATCGTCTCGTCGAGAGAGAAGCCCGGTGGTGTTGCTTGCGCTTCCTGCTCGCGCTCCATCGACGAGCCGGGCACGTTATTCAGAAAGGGCTCGAGATCCAAGGTGGCGACGTCGAGGGTGGCGGAGATCTGCGGTCTGGTTGCGAGGTGATCGACAGCGATATTGCCGCTGAAGGTGGTGTTACCCACCGAGCCTTCGAGGTTGGCAACCTTGTAGCCCGTTCCCGATTTTACGAGACGCGCCCTCACATCGTAGGAACCGACTGCTGGAAGACTGGTTTCCATCAACGCTTCCAGCGCCTCGCGCTTTTCACCGCTGATGGCGATATCGAGATCGACGTCCTGCGCTTTCAAGGGATCGGTGATACCACCGTTGACCGACACGATGGTGCCGGCCAGGT
>JAACFO010000243.1 GCA_009937425.1 Gammaproteobacteria bacterium | reverse complement strand
CGGGTCCACTGGCGAAACGTCCCCGCCAATCTCGATGCGCGGCTCCGAGTCGAGAAATTGATCCAGGCGTCTGCGTGCCCCGATGCGGTTGTGATGGGAGCATTTCGGGCAGACATCGAAGTTGCGCTCCAGTTCGGCTTTGTAGAGCACGCCCGCGCAAGCCTCGCACTTACTCCACAGCCCCTCCGGCACGGTGCGCTTGTTACCGCCTTCGGTGCGGATACGCGAGGGCAGTAACTTCTCGAACCAACTCATGAGCGTGCGTCCATGGCGGTGCGCATGGAAGCCAGCAGCGCCGCGACTGCCTCGGGGATTCGCTCCGGTGTATCCATTGACGCCTCCATCGTGTTGATCAGCGCGCTGCCTACGACCACCGCGTCGCTGACCGCCGCAACCCGGGCGGCTGTTTCGCCGTCGCGAATGCCGAAGCCGACTCCCACCGGCAGGTCGGTGAGCGCTTTGATGCGCTGCACGCGGGTCTCGACCTCGGCTACATCCAGGTGTGCCGCGCCGGTTACGCCCTTCAGTGAAACGTAGTACACGAAGCCGCTGGCGTGGGCGCAGATGCGCTTGATGCGTTCCTCATCGCTGTTGGGGGCGAGCAGGAATATCAAGTCGATGTCCCGGGCGCGAAGGGCATCGCAAAATTCGTCGGCTTCCTCCGGGGGCAAATCCACGGTCAGTATGCCGTCGACGCCGGCATCGGCGGCGGCCTTGGCGAATTTCTCGTACCCGGCGACCTCGAAGGGGTTCAGATAACCCATGAGCACCACGGGGGTTTGCGCATCATCGCGGCGGAACTCCGCCACCATCTCCAGCACCCGCGCGAGACTCATGCCCTGGGCCAGTGCCCGCTCGCTGGCCCGTTGAATCACCGGGCCGTCCGCCATGGGATCGGAAAATGGCACACCCAGCTCGAGGACATTGGCGCCGGCCTTCACCAGAGCGTGCATCAGCGGCACCGTGACCGAGGGTTGGGGATCGCCGGCGGTGACGAATGGCACCAGCGCGCGCCGTCCGGACCCGCGCAGCGCCGCGAATGTTCCCTCGATACGGCTCACAGGCCCGTGCCTTCGATGGCGGCCACGGTCTGAATATCCTTGTCACCGCGTCCGGACAGATTGACGATAATAATGTCTTCGCCGCTCATGCCCGGTGCGAGCTTGGCTGCATAACTCAACGCGTGGCTGGATTCCAACGCTGGAATAATACCCTCGGTGCGGGTCAGGTCGTGAAAAGCCGCCAGGGCCTCATCGTCGTTGATGGCCACGTAGCTGGCGCGGCCGGTGTCTTTCAACCAGGCGTGCTCGGGACCGACCCCGGGGTAGTCCAGGCCCGCGGAGATCGAATGAGCGTGGACTATCTGGCCATCGGAATCTTCCAGCAGATAGGTCCGGTTTCCGTGTAACACGCCGGGGGCGCCGGCGGTCAGGGGCGCGGCATGATGTCCGGTGTCGATGCCCTCACCGCCTGCTTCGACGCCGTAGATGGCCACATCGGTATCGTCGAGAAAGGGATAGAACAGTCCCATGGCATTGGAGCCGCCGCCGACGCAAGCGACCAGGGCATCGGGCAGGCGTCCGGCCTGGGCGAGGATCTGTTCGCGGGCTTCGCGGCCGATGACCGCATTGAAATCGCGCACCATGGCAGGATAAGGATGAGGACCGGCAACAGTGCCGATGATGTAATAAGTGTCGTCGATGTTGGTTACCCAGTCGCGCATAGCTTCGTTGAGGGCGTCCTTCAGGGTTTTCGATCCGGACTCCACCGACACGACCCGGGCACCCAACAGCTTCATGCGGTAGACATTCGGCGCCTGGCGCTCGATATCCTCGGCGCCCATGTAGACGACACATTCGAGACCCAACCGCGCGGCCACGGTGGCGGTCGCGACACCGTGCTGGCCGGCGCCGGTCTCGGCAATGATGCGCGTCTTGCCCATGCGTTTTGCGAGCAGGGCCTGGCCCACGGTGTTGTTGACCTTGTGAGCGCCGGTGTGGTTGAGGTCCTCGCGCTTGAGAAACACCCGTGCGCCGCCCATCTGCTGTGACCATCGCTCGGCGAAGTACAACGGCGAGGGCCGGCCCACATAGTGACGCAGATCGGCGTCCAATTCGGCGAGAAACTCCGGATCCTTGAGATAACGCTCGTAGGCTTCTCGCAACGCCTCCACCGGGCCCATGAGCGTTTCGGCGATGAAGACGCCGCCGTATGGTCCGAAATGGCCGGCGTCGTCGGGAAGGCTTCCGATGATGCGGCCTTCAGCCGGTTCGTTCAGCAATCGAGACACGATCAACCTCTTCTATGAACTTGGCGATTCTGGCGGCGTCTTTGATCCCCGGCGCCTGCTCGACCCCGCCGCTGACATCCACACCATAGGGGCGCAGCCGGCGGATTGCATCGGCCACATTGGCGGGCGAGAGCCCCCCCGCCAGTACCACGGGCAACTCCAGGTCCGCGGGCACGGCATCCCAGTCGAAAGTGCGCCCGGACCCACCCCACAGCTTGTCGTCGTGAGTGTCCAGCAGCAGCGCCTTGGCGCCGGCATAGCGACGGGACATCTCGCCCAGATCCACGTCGTCGCTGACGCGAATGGCTTTCATATACGGCATTGCCGACAGCTCGCACTGAGCGCGGCTTTCGTCACCGTGGAACTGCAGTAAATCCAGGTGTACAGCCCGCGCCGTTTCCACCACCGTCTCCCGGTCGGCGTTCACGAACAAACCCACGACGGTGACAAACGGCGGCAGCGCCCGGCGAATGGCGACGGCTTGCTCAATGGTCACGGCCCGCGGACTCGGCGGGTAAAACACCAGACCGACGGCGTCGGCGCCGGCGGCGCAGGCGGCAAGGCCGTCTTCGACACGGGTGATGCCGCAAATTTTCACGCGGGTGCGTTCTCCCATGTTCCTAGATGCCTCCAGCGTACTTTTCGTACGCAAGCGATTGAGGTTACCAAAGCAACCACTCCGGCGAAACCGCGGGCAGGCCGTACTCCGGCGGATAGTCGATACGCGTCAAGTAGAGACCCTGGGGTGGTGCCGTCGCGGCGCCGCGGGTGCGATCCCTGGCTTCGAGTAGTTCCTTCGCCCATGCCGGTTCGCGCCTGCCCCTGCCTATCTCCATGAGTACCCCGGCGACGTTGCGCACCATGTGCTGCAAAAAAGCGTTGGCGGCAATATCGATAATGACGAGCTCCTCCCGGCGATACACCTGGAGGCTTACGACGGTGCGCACGGGACTCGTCGCCTGGCAGCCGGCCGCCCGGAAGGACGAGAAATCATGCTCGCCCAGCAGATGTTCGCCGGCGCTGCACATGGATGCGATATCCAATGCGCCGCGCTCCCAGGCAGCCCGCCGGCGCAGCAGTGCCGGGCGCACGCGGCGGTTCTGGATCACGTATCGGTAGTAACGGCAACGCGCCGAGTAGCGGGCGTGAAAATTCTCCGCCACCGGGCTCGCCCAACGAACACTGACGTCGTTGGACAGGTTGCTGTTGGCGCCGAGCACCCATTCGTGGGGGGCGCGCTGGGCATGGGAGTCGAAGTGCACGACTTGTGCCACGGCGTGCACACCCGCGTCGGTACGCCCGGCACAGACAATCTCGATGGGGCTGTCGGCGACGCTGGAAAGCGCCGATTCCAGGGTCGTTTGCACCGTACGCTGCCCGGGCTGGCTTTCCCAACCGGAAAAGTCGCTGCCGTCGTACTCGACACCGAGCGCGAATCTCATGGGATCAAAGCCGGGTGGGCCCGACGCGAAGAAAAGAACTCAGGAGGATGCCAGCTTGCCCAATAAGCCCATGGCGGCCTGCTTCTGGGACGCATTGCCCTCGGCGAGGACCTCGTCGATGATGCCCTTGGCGCCGTCGGTGTCACCCATGTCGATGTAGGCTTGCGCCAGGTCCAACTTGGTCTGGACCTCGTCCACCTCGCCGGTCAATCCGCCACCGAGCATCAGCGTGCTGCCCGAATGGCCCTCGCCGGAACCAGCGCTGGCGGAATCCGAGGCCGGCATGTCACGCAGCATGAACTGGGTGGACTCGTATTCGTCCGAAGCAGCCGCGTCCTGGCTCTTTTCGGCATCGAAGTCCAGGTCGATTTCTGGAAATTCGGGCTCGGCATCCGCCGATGGTGGCGGCGTCGACGGAACCAAGTCCGAGCCGTCCAAGCTGAGCGCCATGTCGTCGTCTGACGCGGCCCCCGCATCGTCGCCGAATACGCCTTCGAAAGCGGTATCGACGCCGGTGGAGGATTCGACCCCCTCAGGCTCGTCCATGTCCAGATTCAGATCCATGCCGAGATCGGAAATCGCGGAATCCGCCGCGTCCATCTCCGGCGTCTGCAGCTTCACCGTGTCCAACTCATCGGCGAGATCATCGCCGCCCAGGGCTGCATTCAGGTCCAGCTTGACGGTTTCTTCGGACACCTCGTCGTCCAAGTCGTCTTCCAGGGACAAATTGAAATCGCCGCCGGCGGTAGGCCCGTCGTCATCCAGTTCGAGACCGAAATCCAGGTCCTCATCCGGTGATTCGCCGGCACCGGCATCCACA
>JAACFO010000088.1 GCA_009937425.1 Gammaproteobacteria bacterium | reverse complement strand
CCCCGATGCCGGGTCCCGGCAGCGCCAGATAGCGGTCGCGGATCCCCTGGTCCCGGGGTAGTTCGTCACGAAACTGCCAGACCAGCAGATTGGCGTCCCCCAGCACCGCCGTGCCTTCGGTTCCGGCGAGGGTAATGGTGCGGAAATGGCCGGGCCACATGCTGGTGGTGCACGCAATGGTGCCGAGAGCCCCGTTTTCGAACACGAGACCGGCGGCGCCCGTGTCTTCCACCTCGACATTGTCGTGGGCGAGGGTGGCGATGCGGCCGTTGACGCTGGTCACGGGTGAGTCCACCAGCCACTGCAACAGGTCGATGGAGTGGATGCCCTGATTCATCAGCGCGCCGCCCCCGTCCAGAGCCCAGGTACCTTTCCACGCCGACGCGTCATAGTAGCTCTGGTCGCGCCACCAGGGGCCGACGGCGCTTGCGAAGGTCAAGCGCCCGAAGCGGCGGTCCTGCGACGCCCGCTTCAGCAATTGCGCGGCCTCGCTGAAGCGTGTGTTGAATATTCCGCCTAACAGTGTGCCCGCATGCCGGTGTGCTGAAATCATCTCATCGATACGGCTGAGTTGAATGTCCATGGGTTTTTCGACGATGCAGTGCTTACCGGCTTGCGCTGCTTTCAGCGCGGCTTCGTAGTGCAGGCCGCTGGGTGTTGCCACCGTAATGATGTCGATGTCGTCCCGGGCAATAAAGACGCCCAGATCGTCGGAGCCCGTGGCATCGAGTTCCGGCGCGAGCTTCTTCCCGTGCCCGCTGCCATGATCCATGATGCCCGTTACCTGCGCGCCGGGAAGGGCGCGTATCGCCGCCAGATGCACAGGGGCGATCATGCCGCTGCCGACGATGCCGAATCGGTGGGTCATCGAAGCGCGAGCTCCCGGGCGCGGGCAATAATTTCATAGCGCAACCGTATGCCTGGCGACAGCCATTGCGGCCACCGATCGGCATCCAGGTAGTCGAGAAAATTTTCCAACACCATCGCAAAGTGACTTTCGTGCGTGCTTCGAAGTGCATCGGGAACCGTGAACCGAAAACCATCGCCCACCGCCTCGAATCCCAGGCCGGGAAAATCCTCTTGCCATTCTGCTACAGCGTCGTCCAAGCGCGTCCCGATAGCGGCGCCGGCGTTCGGTTCCAGGTGCATCTGGGCAACATACCCGGTATCGGGTCCATGGCGCACGCGAACATTGCAGCGTGTTCCGCGCACGATGCTGGGGTGCACGTCGCCGCTTCCCGGCGGCTCCCGTTGACCCCATTCGGCCCGTAGCCGGGCTCTGACGCCGTCGAGGCTCAACTCGATTTCTCCATTGCAGGCAAGCGCGAGCACGTCGTTACTGATGCAGGCGACGAGGGCTTTGGGAAACTCCGACTGGCCCGTGCTCTCGCGGTAGAGATCCCGCGGGACCGGGGTAGTCCAACGCCGGGCGTGATGCAGCTCGACATCGCGATGGTACTCACCGGTCCGTTTCCCCAAGACTATCCATTGAACCTGATCAATCAGGTGAGACTGAACATCGACCATTCCGTCCCCCTGGATGCCGACATCGTAGTACCACCAGGGGCGCCTCAACGGCCGGCCGTTAACCAACTTGTAAAGGTGATGCACGGTGGCCAATTCGATGGCAGGGCACCGGGCATTTCCTGCGAATTCGCCGAACAGCCGGGAGTCGCAGACGATTCTCTGGCGCAGGCGCGCAAGAATTTCGTGCCGCTCCGTCATGATGTCCATGGCCAGCGGTGGCTTTGCCGTAGCCCGGCGCAAATCCCCAAGCGCCTCGCTGGAAGTCAGCCAGGGTTTATCCGCGAGAACACTGAAGCCCGCCTCGTGCAGACGGGCAATTGTGGCCAGCTTCGAGGCGTTCCTGCCGGCGAGAACGACGACATCACCGCGCCGCTCCTCGATGAGCTGGTGCAATGGATCGTCGGCCTCGTGCACGCTCAGCTGCCAGTGGGTGGGATTTTCCCGCCGCGAATTGAAGCTGTCGACCAGGGCGAGAAAACTCTCCCGGTCGGGACCCGGCTGTGCATAAAGATGCAGCCTGGCCGCGACCCGGGGATTTTCGTTCCGCAGGGTTAGTGCGGCGTGAAAATGTCCCGGCTCGTAGAACAATAACGTGTGCATGGCGCTGTGTATCCGTTGCGACGAGTGTCCAATCCGATCAGGAGGTACGCGCGAATTTCACGCCATTGCAACCAGGACTCTACGCTCTCCCGTGAAAGGCTTTCGGCCGTGCATGGCGAGGACGTTGTCGAGAATCAGCATATCGCCCGCCCGCCAGGGGAACAGGACCTCGGATTTTCTGCAGGCTGAGCGTACCGCCTCCAGATCCGCCATGGGAATCTCGGACCCATCGCCATAACAGGCGTGAGAGCCCAGCATTTCTTCCACAGGATCTTCGGCCGCCCCCGCACTTTCCTGTGCTTTCACGCTATCGAAGCTGGCGTGCCACATGTCGGCCTGGTTGAACCAACACGTTTGCGCGGTGACTGGATGACTCAACACACCGGGATTGCGCAACGACGTGCGAAGGCCGCGATTGGTCCATTGGGAGTCCATGTGTTGATCGCTGCAGATACGTTCCGCTTCGGCCGGGTCGGTCGTCTCGAATGTTTCCTGCCAGGACTTGCCGGGGCCGGACTCGCCGTTGCCATCCCGCAGATGTTGCCGGTAAATGACACCCTTGTCCGAAAAGCGATGGCGAACTGCCGGGTCCATTTGCGCAAACACTTTTCTGCTGTCGGCAATGTGCGTCTCGCCGCCGCTTTCCGCTGCTGCGAGGCAGCAGAAGAATACGCGCTCCGGCCATGATCGCGTGTAGGAAAGCTCGTTGTGCAGGCCTATTTCCATGTCCGGTGGGAATTCGGTGGAGGTGTAAATTCGCTCGCCCAGCGCCGTGCGGGGCGAATCACCACCCACGTAGCTCAGAAGCTGCGGCCGGATCGCCGTGACCACGTCGTGAAACTCCCCCGGGCTGCCGATACAGAAGCCGCGCAACAGCACGGCGCCGAACCGGTTCAGCCACGCATCCAGTTCCTGCCGGTGCTCGGTTGCCCATGAGCAAAGAGCAACCGCGGAGCCTTCCAGGCGCCGTTGCGGCTCGATCAGAATCGGCATCGTCGCCTGGTCGACCGGGGTTCGTGGTTGCATAACGGCTTACTCTACTATGCTGGACCGCCCCCGTGCGGTTCGGGCGGTGATCCCATGGCACTGGAGCAGGGATCGATGGCGCGGTGGCGGGCCGAGAGGACGTTCTGACTCGGAATGGTGTCGCAGTTCGATTAAGATTCGCATTCTGACATAGCACCCGCGCGTCTCCAGCCATGCTGATTAGAACAAAAAAAGGCTTCGATCTGCCTATTACGGGCGCGCCCGAACAATCCGTGCATGCCGGTGCGTCGGTTGGCAGCGTCGCCCTGCTGGGGCCGGACTACCTGGGCCTCAAGCCCACCATGCAGGTTCAGGAAGGCGAGCGCGTCAAGCTGGGCCAGTGCCTTTTTACCGACAAGAAGAATCCCGGTGTCAATTTCACCTCCCCGGGCAGCGGTGTCGTCGAGGCCATCAGCCGTGGTCCACGCCGGGTATTGCAGTCGGTGGTTATTCGCCTCGATGCCGAAGGCAGCGGCGAGCAGGAACGCTTCAATCGACACGATCGCAGCGAGCTGGCGAACCTGAGCGATACCCAGGTGCGGGAGACCCTGCTGAAGTCCGGATTGTGGACAGCGTTGCGCACCCGCCCCTATTCCAAAGTGCCACCACCGGATGGAGCGCCGAGCGCACTGTTCGTGACAGCCATGGACAGTAATCCGTTGGCTGCCGATCCGAGCGTTGTCGTCGGCGAATTTGCCGAGGATTTCCGCGACGGTTTGACCATTCTATCGAGACTCTTCGACGGGATCGTCTACGTGTGCAAAGCGCCGGGCAGCACGATTCCGGTGCCGGAGGATGCGCGCATCGTCGCCGCCGAGTTTGCCGGGCCGCATCCGGCCGGGTTGGTCGGTACCCACATTCATTTTCTCAGGCCCGTGAGCGCCACGCGCAACGTATGGCACGTGGGTTATCAGGACGTCATCGCCGTCGGCAAGTTGTTCAGCAGCGGTGAGCTCTGGGTGGAGCGCACCGTATCCCTCGCGGGACCCGTCGTGTCGCGTCCGCGGCTGCTGCGCACGCGCCTCGGCGCCAATAGCGAGGATCTGGTTCGTGACGAGCTGGTCGGCGAGGAATGCCGCGTGCTCTCCGGGTCCGTGTTCAACGGCCGTCGGGCGGCCGGCTGGGGATGCTTTCTCGGCCGCTATCACAATCAGCTGAGCGTGCTGCGCGAAGGCCGTGAGCGGGAACTCTTCGGCTGGCTATCGCCCGGCGTCGACAGGTACTCCGCCGCCAACGTCTTTCTGTCGAGCCTCAGGCGCGGGGCGAAGCGGTTCAACTTCTCCACCTCCCAGAACGGCAGTGCAAGGGCCATGGTGCCCATCGGTACCTACGAGCGGGTCGTGCCCCTCGACGTTCTTCCTACTCTGTTGCTGCGCGCGCTGCTGGTGTGCGACACGGACTCGGCCCAGGCGCTGGGGTGCCTGGAGCTCGACGAGGAGGATCTGGCGCTTTGCTCCTTCGTGTGCCCGAGCAAGTACGACTACGGTCCAATGCTCAGAGAGAACCTCGAGCAGATCGAGCGAGAAGGCTGATGCGCAGGCTGCGGAGAATTCTCGACAAGGTCCATCCCTACTTCGCCAGGGGCGGTCCCTATCATCGCTTTTACGCCGTCTATGAGGCCATCGACACCTTCCTCTACACCCCCGGCGAGGTGACGCGAAGCGCTCCCCACGTGCGCGACGGCATCGATCTGAAACGGGTCATGATATTCGTGTTGGTAGCCGCCATGCCGGCGATCCTCATGGGGCTCTGGAATACCGGCTTCCAGGCCAATTCCGCCATGGCGGCCCTGGACGTGGAGGCGGCATCCGGCTGGCGCGGCGTCGTGCTCGGCTGGCTCGGCGTCGATTACGACCCGGGAAGCGTGTGGGACAACTTCCTGCACGGCTGCGCGTACTTCATACCGATCTACATGGTGACCTTCGCGGTGGGGATCTTCTGGGAAATCCTGTTTGCCGCGGTGCGCAATCACGAGGTCAACGAAGGCTTCTTCGTCACCTCGCTGCTGTACGCGCTGATTCTTCCGCCCACCATCCCCCTGTGGCAGGTGGGGCTCGGTATCACTTTCGGTGTCGTGATCGCCAAGGAGGTCTTCGGCGGCACTGGAAAGAATTTTCTCAACCCTGCGCTCGCCGGCAGGGCATTTCTGTTCTTTGCCTATCCGGCACAAATGTCCGGTGACGCCGTGTGGACGGCGGTGGACGGATTCAGCGGCGCCACGGCGTTGTCCCTGGGCGCCTCCGGCGGCGTCTCGGCAATCATCGGCGCCCATATCACCTGGATGGATGCATTCCTCGGCAACATTCAGGGGGCCATCGGCGCCACCTCCGCGCTGGGTTGCCTGCTGGGCGCGGTCTTTCTCATCTACACGAAAGTGGCCTCCTGGCGCATCATCTTCGGCGTGTTCCTCGGCATGCTGGCCACGTCGCTGCTCTTTAACGCCATCGGCAGCGACATCAATCCCATGTTTGCCATGCCCTGGTACTGGCATCTTGTGCTGGGAGGCTTCGCCTTCGGCATGGTCTTCATGGCGACGGATCCGGTAACCGCCTGCATGACCGACGCCGGGCGCTGGGTATTCGGGATTCTCGTCGGTTTCATGACGGTGTTGATCCGCGTTACCAACCCGGGTTTTCCCGAGGGCATCATGCTCGCCATTCTATTCGCAAATCTGTTCGCACCGCTCATCGACTATGTGGTGGTTCGCATCAATGTCAGGCGCCGGGTGAAGCGCAACCAGGAGGAAGGCGCGTGAGCGTGTTGCAGGGCGCCTGGTTGGCGGGGATCCTCGCATTGCCCAACGACAGCAAGAAGAAAACCCTGGTGGTGGCTCTGGTGCTCAGTCTCGTGTGTTCGATGCTGGTGTCGGTGTCCGCCGTCGTGCTGCGGCCCCTGCAGATTGCGAACGCAACCATCGACCGCCAGCGCAACATCCTCGCGGCCGCCGATCTGCTGGACGAGAATACCGATATCGCCGATGCGTTCTCGAGAATCGAAGCGCACGTAGTGGATCTGGAATCGGGGGAAATCACCGACGATGTCGACCCGGCAAGTTTCGATCAGCGCCGCGCGGCACGCGACCCGGCAATGAGCACCGCTCTATCGAGAGAACAGGACATGGCAGGCGTAGGCCGCCGGGCCCGCTACGCGACGGTGTACCTGGTAAAAGACGGCGACGCCGTCGAACGAATTATCCTGCCGATCCACGGCTATGGCCTGTGGTCGACCCTCTATGGCTTCATTGCGCTGGAGCCCGATCTCAACACCGTCGTCGGACTCAAGTACTACGAGCATACCGAAACCGCCGGACTCGGCGCCGAGGTGGACAATCCCGCCTGGCTTTCCCAGTGGAGAGGACGGCGTGTATTCGATGCATCGGGAGCGCCGGTTCTGCGGGTTGTAAAGGGCACATCCACGGCCACCGGCGACGCCGCATTATACGAAGTGGACGGGCTGGCAGGGGCAACCTTGACCAGTGACGGTGTCACGAACATGTTGCACTTCTGGTTGGGCGAGCAGGGTTTCGGCCCTTTCCTGGAAAATATGCGAAAGCGAATCGGCTCATCATGAACAGCACAGAAAAGAAAATCCTCCTCGATCCGCTGATAGACGATAACCCGATAACCCTGCAGATTCTGGGTGTCTGCTCGGCTCTGGCTGTGACCACGTCGCTGGGACCCGCGCTGCTCATGTGTGCCGCGGTAACGGCCGTGCTCATTCTGTCCAATGCCGCGGTGAGCCTCATTCGGCATCATGTTCCCAGCAGCATTCGCATCATCGTCATGATGGTTATCATTGCGTCGTTGGTGATTATCGTCGACCAGGTGTTGAAGGCATTTGCCTTCGAGTTGTCCAAACGCCTCACGGTGTTCGTCGGCCTCATTATCACCAACTGCATCGTTCTCGGCCGCACCGAGGCATTCGCCATGAAGAACGGTGTAGGACTGAGTATTCTCGATGGTCTGGGAAACGCGCTTGGTTACAGCCTCGTCCTGATCATCGTGGCAGTATGCCGGGAGCTCATCGGATCCGGTACGCTGCTTGGGTACGAGATTCTGCCCCTGGTAACCGCCGGTGGTTGGTACGTTCCCAACGGTCTCATGCTGCTCGCGCCCAGCGCGTTTTTCATCATCGGATTCATGATCTGGGGCATTCGCACGTGGAAGACCGCCCAGGTGGAAAAACCCGAATACCAGATCCATGAGGTCCACCGGACGGAGGTCATGTGATGGGGGAATACGCGGGCCTGCTGATTCAGTCGATTTTCGTCGAGAATCTTGCACTGTCGTTTTTTCTCGGCATGTGCACCTTTCTCGCTGTGTCGAAACAGATCGAGACCGCCCTGGGACTCGGCGCCGCTGTCATCGTGGTACAGGGAATCACCGTTCCGGTGAACAATCTCATTTTCCAGTTTTTGCTCAAGCCGGGTGCCCTTGCCTGGGCGGGCCTGCCCGAGCTCGATCTCGGCTTCCTCGGCTTCATTGCTTATATCGGTGTGATCGCGGCGTTTGTGCAGATCCTGGAAATGGCTTTGGATCGGTACGCGCCGGCGCTTTACCACGCCCTTGGCGTGTTTCTCCCGCTCATAACCGTCAACTGTGCCATCCTCGGCGGCACACTTTTCATGGTTAATCGCAATTACGATTTCGGCGAGAGTGTTGTTTACGGCCTCGGCACGGGCGTCGGCTGGGCGCTGGCCATCGTGCTGCTGGCCGGCATCCGGGAAAAGCTCAAGTACAGCGATGTGCCCGACGGCCTGCAGGGGCTCGGAATCACATTTATTACCGTCGGGCTCATGTCTCTCGGATTCATGGCTTTCTCGGGAATGAAGCTCTAGGCGGTGCTCTGAATGCTCGAAATTATTCTCGGCATTGGTTTTTTCACGGCGATTATCCTCGCCCTGGTGGTCATGATCCTTGCCGCCAAATCGCGACTGGTGGCGAGCGGTCACGTCGGTGTAGTGATCAACGACGAGAAGACCATCGAGGTGCCGGTGGGAAGCAAGCTGCTCGCGGCCCTGGCGGACGTCAACTTGTTCGTCGCATCCGCCTGCGGCGGCAAGGGGACCTGCGGCCAATGTCGGGTAAAGATTTTCGAGGGCGGCGGCATCCTTCTGCCTTCCGAGACATCGTTCATTACTAAACGCGAAGCGGCCGACTTCGACCGCCTGTCCTGTCAGGTGACGGTAAAGCAACCACTGCGCATCGCCGTCCCCGAGGAAGTATTCGGTGTAAAACGGTGGGAGTGCACGGTGCGCTCCAACGATAACGTCGCCACATTCATCAAGGAGCTGGTGCTCGAACTCCCCCAGGGCGAGTCCATGGAATTTCGCGCCGGCGGCTACGTCCAGATCGAATGCCCACCCCATCAACTCAAGTATTCGGATTTCGATGTGGCGGAGAAATTCCGCGAAGACTGGGATCGATTCAATCTCTGGCGCTACGAATCGACAGTGACGAAACCCACCATGCGCGCCTACTCAATGGCCAGCTATCCCGAGGAGAAGGACATCCTCATACTCAATGTACGCATTGCGTCACCACCCCCCGATGCACCCGATGACGTTCCACCAGGAATAATGTCTTCCTATATATTCAGCCTCAAAGCCGGCGACAAGGTCACGATTTCCGGTCCCTTCGGAGAGTTTTTTGCGAAGCAGACGGACCATGAGATGGTGTTCGTCGGCGGTGGCGCCGGAATGGCGCCCATGCGCTCGCATATCTTCGATCAGCTGAAACGCCTGCATTCGAAGCGTAAAATCAGCTTTTGGTATGGCGCACGCAGTCTACGGGAGATGTTCTATGTCAAGGACTTCGACGATTTACAGGCCGAGAATGACAACTTCACCTGGCACGTGGCACTGTCAGATCCTTTGCCCGAGGACAATTGGACCGGATACACCGGCTTCATTCACAACGTACTTCTCGAGCAGTATCTCGAGGAACATCCCGCTCCCGAGGACTGCGAGTATTACATGTGCGGTCCTCCAATGATGAATGCTGCCGTCATTAACATGCTCGAAGAGCTGGGCGTCGAGTCCGACCGTATCATGCTCGACGATTTTGGCGGCTAATCGGTAAACGCGGATAGCATCATGTTGTACCTGGCGAGCTTCATTATCATAGTGCTGGCCATTGCCGGTATGGCCGTCGGTGTCATGTTTGGTCGCCCCGCCATCAAAGGCAGCTGCGGTGGCATTGCCGGCGAGTGTGCGCATTGCACCGTAAAATGCCGACGGCGCCAAGCTTCGCCCTAGAGTTCATGGAAATGCGTTCGGAAATCTCATGTCAAAATCGATAACGGTGCGCGACTTCATGGCCGCGAACCTGGTCACGTTCACGCCGGATATGGAGATACTGCGTGCCATTAACGCGCTCGTGGAAAAGCGCATTTCCGGCGCAACCGTAGTGGACGAACGCGGAAATATTGTCGGAATGCTTTCCGAACAGGATTGCATGAAAGTCGCGCTGCACGCGGGGTACTACGGCGATCTCGGCGGACAGGTATCGGAGTACATGAGCACGGAAGTAAAAACCATCGACGCCGGTACCAGCATTCTCGAGCTGGCGGAGTTGTTTCTCAATTCACCCTATCGACGCTATCCGGTAGTGGAACGCAATCGGTTGGTAGGTCAGATCAGCCGCCGCGATGTGCTGCGTGCCATGGAGCAACTCAGTTAGTCCGCGTGCGGCACTGTTCGCGATAGCCCTGTTCTGCGTTGCGCTGCTCGGTGCCTGCGGCGACGCCGGGGACAAGGTCGACTCTGTCGTCATCACCGGCCCAACCATGGGCACTACCTACGCGGTGAAGCTTTTTGACAGTGACGTCGAAGCCGACACCTTACAGTCGCAAATCGACGCGCTCCTGGAACGCATCAACGCGCAAATGTCCACCTGGCGTCCGGACTCGGAGCTGTCGCGATTCAACAGTAGCCGGGACCTCGGCTGGTTCCCTGTCTCTGCGGAGACTGCCTACGTGGTCGACGCGGCTGCAGCCATCAGTGCGCTCTCCGATGGCGCATTCGATGTAACCGTGGGACCGGTGGTCAATTTGTGGGGATTCGGCCCCAATGCAGGCAAGACCGGTCCGCCTTCCCGGCAGCAGATCGAAAAAACCATGGAGCGGGTTGGTTATCGGCAGCTGGCCGTAAGAGCTTCCCCTGCCGCGCTTCGCAAGCAGCATCCCCACATGTATGTGGATCTATCCGCCATCGCCAAGGGTTTCGCCGTGGATGAGGTGGCGCGACTGTTGGACAGCCGGCAAATCCAATCGTATCTGGTGGAAATCGGCGGTGAGCTGCGCGCCCGCGGCTTCAAGCCCGACGGATCAGCGTGGAATATAGCGATAGAACAGCCCCTGTCCGGCGAGCGGTCGGTTCAAAGCATCGTCCCATTGCACGATAGCGCCATCGCAACATCGGGGGATTATCGCAACTATGTGGAACGGGATGGCAAACGCTACTCTCACACCATTAACCCGCGTACCGGACGGCCCATCGCTCATGGACTCGCATCGGTAAGCGTTATCACGGACTCGGCCATGCGCGCCGACGCGTTGGCCACCGCCATCATGGTCTTGGGGCCCGAAGAAGGTTACCAATTGGCCGCGCGCGAAGCCCTCGCCGTGCAATTGATCGTTCGAACCGCAGACCAGTTTCAGATTCTGGTGACGCCACAGTTCGAACGCTACTCGTCTCGCTGACGGGCCTTTCAGTCTTCGCGGAACACCTTCAGGGTTAACTGACCGTCGTTGTCGTGGTATCTGAACGATGCATCGTTAGCGAAACAGTACAGCTCACCTGCCGCCGTCGCTTTGCGGGTGCGTCCCATTCCGATGGGGAAGTAATCCCCTGCGGATGTGCCGATTGCTCCGATGAGTTTGAGCCACCGGGCAAACGGGTAACGGCGGGCGGGCAGCAATGGCAGCAGATGCAGCTTCTCGTAGCCATCGGGATCGGTTTCGATCTTTCCGTCCCGCCAGCCGGTGACATTCGTCACCTCGAAGCGATAGGTCGCGCCGCACTCGATCACCAGACCGGTACGATTCCAGCGCTTGGCGGCGTCGATTCCGGAAATCTCGATGGATTGTCCCGGCAGCAGCCCCATGGTAATTAGACCGGCCATATACTCAGGTTCCTGAATGTCGCGAATTCACGACCACCGGCGGCGCTCGTGACCCATGTTGGGCGCTATAGTTTAACCGCGCAGCGCCGCGCCACAAGTCATCTCCCGGGCCAGATGCAAGGCCGGGAAATCCGCGGCGCCCGAATGCGCGGACGCCGCGGCCGCAGGCGGGTCGAGATCCTTCTCCATCCCTGTGCACCGCGATCATCCCGGATCTCCCTGTGCACACTGACATTCTGACCATCGGTGGTGTACTGGCGATATGGCTCGATTCCGCGCGTGGGGTAGGCCAAAGGCGCGTCCGGAGGCCGGGCAGCGCCCACACTTGCCACCCGGGGAGGGGATCCGGTAAGGTTCCGCCCCTTCCTGGCTACGTAGCTCAGCTGGTTAGAGCGCGGCATTCATAATGCTGAGGTCGGTGGTTCAAGTCCACCCGTAGCCACCAGCTTTGTCTTGTCGCTGAAAGTCGAAGCAGCGCTTGGCGCCACGCGCTGAACGGCTCTGGCACAGGCCCTGCTGACACCCGGTCAAGTGGACGATACCGCGCCCCTCTATCGCAAATCAGTTTGTTCCGGAACTCCTAGACCTCGAGATTATTCCTCGAGCAATGCTTTCGCGTCCTGCAAGTCAGGAGTATCGAAGCCTTCAGTGAACCATTCGTAGACAGGGGCGATCAGGATATGCGCTTCCTGGTGCTTTCCTTGAGCGCGCCAGAGCCGGCCCAGGCTGGTTGCGGCACGCAGTTCCAAAAGCTTCGATTCCTGTCTGCGAGCAACGTCGATGGCACGCCGAAAGCTCGCCTCGCTATCGTTTCGGTGGCCGTTACATCGCTGGTTGAGCTCGCCGCGAAAATGGTGGAGGTCCACCTCCCACCAACGTTCTTCGGTGGCCTCGACGAGTGCGACCGCCTCGTCCAGGCAGGAGAACGCTTCATCGACACGACCGAGATCGGCCAGCGCCTGTGCCTCGAAACGCATTGTCATCGGCTTGAGCCACCAATGGTTGAGCCGGTCCGCCTCCTCCCGTCCCCTGTGGATCTCCCCCAACGCTGCCTCGGATTCGCCCAGCGCCGCAAGAGCGCTGCCGAGATGATGACGGCCGAACACCACCCATAACGCCATGGACCGAGCAGCAGCGTCCTCGATCATGGCCTCAGCAACACGTCGAACCCTCTGCCAGTCGCGCTTCACCAGGCCGGTTAATGCGGAATAAAGCGAGTCGTAAAGCGTTGTGCTTGCGTGCTCGAGCTCTCGTGCACGCGCCGACGCTCGGTGCGCCGCCTGATGCGATGCATCCGCGAAGCCGAGAAACATGAGTGCTATTGAAACATTCCAGTCAGTGGATACGCCCTGGTCATGGCTATAGTGGTGAGCCGAGTTCCGGTGCCGTTCTGGATCGTATAGCGCTGCCGCTTTCTCTGCATGCTCTCGGGCGCTCGCGAACCTGGCCATGACATTCTGGGTCACGGCCGTGACCCGGTGGGCGACGAGCGTCGACATCGGGTCATTCTGCGGCTCCGCCCGCCTGAGCATCTCCCCGGCGACATCCAGGCTTCGTTTCAATCTCGCCTGATTGATGTAGCACATTGAAAGGCCGTGAAGAACGGCAAACTGACGCGGGTCGTCTCCGATTTCGTCGAGGAGCTTGCGACCCCTCACATACGCCTCTTCGGTCTCTTCTGCAGAGTAGCCCTTGGTCCCGACGCTGGCCGAGCCGAGACTGATCTGCATGTCGAGCTCCAGACTGCTGTTATCCTTTCCGGGCGGCAGCTTTCCTAGAACGGAGATCCCCTGCCTGAGATGGGCGGCCGCTTCGTGATTGGCGGAGCGCGTCACCGCACGCTGCCCCGCCTCGAGCCACAGCGGCGCAGCCTGCCCCAACAAGCCCGCCAGAGTGTAGTGGCGGGCAAGGACTTCCGGCTCGTTCTGTACGCGCTCCCGGAACTTGCTCTGGAGGGCTTCGGCAATTCTTGCGTGGATCTGCTGACGGCGACTGCGAAGCAGCGCCTCATAGGCTGCATCCTGGATGAGTGCGTGCTTGAACACGTAGGTCGCATCAGGCGCGACACCGCGCCGGAACACGATCTCGGACTCGATCAATCTCGCCAGGGCGTCCTCGAGCTCCCTTCCATGCAGCGGTGAAACTGCATCCAACAATGCGTGGGAGAACTCTCGTCCGATTGCCGCACCGACCTGACCAATCTCCTTGACTCCCTCCAGGCGATCCAGCCGTGCCATCAGCGAATCCTGTAGCGTCGAAGGGATTGCCAGTGGAGGCAGTGGACCGCTCAGGACGTAGCGATCGGCCTCTAACACGAGCAGCTCCGACTCGAGCACCGTTTTGGTCAACTCTTCGACAAACAGCGGCACACCGTCGGTCTTGGTGACAATCTGCTCGAGCACCTCTCCCGGAAATTCGCGTCCCCCCGTGACGCCCGAGATCAGCGCCGTGCATGCATCCCGGCCAAGACGGTTCAGCGCCAGCACCGTGCAGTGAGCGTGGCCTGTCCAGGGCGCCTCGAACTCGGGACGGTGGGTGACCAACATGAACGCAGGGAGGGTCCTCACGCGGTCAACGACCAACTCCATGTGCTCCGCCGTGGTGGGATCAATCCAATGCGCGTCCTCGAGGACGAAAAGCACCGGCTGCTGTTTCGCAAGTCCTTCAAATAATCCGATCAACGCCTGCATGGTTCTCTGCTTTTGTTCCTGGGGCGTCATCTCCAGGGGCGGGTGGCGGTCGCTGCATGGAATCGACAGCAGCGCCGCCAGCAACGGGACAAGGTCGGGTGAGGCCGACGACTGCTCCACCAACGCCTCGAGCTTATCGAGCTGTATCTCAGATGTGTCTTCCGCCTTGATATCCGCTGCGAAATTCAGTTGTTGAATTGCCGGGTATAGAGGGCTGTTCGTGTGATGAGGAGAACACTGATACTGGATCCGAATGTGCTTCTCATCCGCCAGGCGACTGCGCAGGGTATCCGTTATTCGGGATTTCCCGATTCCCGCCTCGCCCGATAGCAGTACCACCTGTCCTTCTCCAGCCCGCGCCTGGCGCCACCGTTCGAGCAGTAGCTCGACTTCCTGCTCGCGTCCGACAAACTTCGTTAGGCGCCCTGCATGCGCCGCGCCAAAGCGGCTCTCGACTGCCCGCTCCCCTGTGACCCGCCATGCTCTTACCGCGTCTGAGATTCCTTTCAGCGTACGGGATCCGAGATCCTCGAATCGGAACTGATCCCCCACCAGATCACGTGTGCCGGCGGCGATCACGACGGAGTTCGGAGTGGCCAATCCCTGCAAGCGCGCTGCAAGGTTGGGTGTTTCGCCAACTACGGCCTGCTCCTGTGCCGCCCCATCGCCGACGATGTCGCCGACGACAACGCGTCCTGTCGCGATACCGATTCGAACCTCCAGCGTCTGCCCCAGACGGGAACTCAGCTTGTCCACTGCTGCCAGAATTCCGAGCGCTGAACGTACCGCCCGCTCGGCGTCGTCTTCATGCGCACGAGGAAACCCGAAGTAGACGAGAAGTCCGTCGCCCACGTACCGTGCGACGTACCCTTCATAACGCGAGATAGCGCCTGCGCATGCATCCTGATAGCTGCGAATGATGTCGCGAAAGTCCTCGGGATCGAGGCGTTCGGCGAGTGAGGTCGATCCCACCAAGTCGCAGAACATCACCGTCAGTTGGCGGCGTTCGGCGTCCACCTGCACCGCGGTAGACGCTGATGTCTCGTCTGCGATCAGCTCGATTTCACTGGACTCGGATTGAAGCGACCTCGCCGTCTTTAGAATGCGCAGCCTGTGACCGGCCGAGGTAATGCCGATCTCTTTCAACGTCTCCTGGTCGAGCTCGGCCAGGAGTTCCCAGTCGATGTCGTTCTCGGCGAAAACAGCTGCATATTCGCCGAGGCCCAGCTGCTCCAACCATTTTGTAACCCTGTCAGACATCGTATAGAGAACGACCAGATGATTTCAGAACAGTTTACCTGGAATACGGGACTGTTGGCCCCCGATCTCTACCAAACAGGCATTAGCCCATGTTCTGGATGGTACTCGAGGGTGCCGTCGGCGGAATCGTCGTTAGCTATTTCGCGACCCGTTCAGGCGGCGCAGGCAAGGAAACCGTCGAGGTCGTCGTTCGCTGAATCGTGCCCTACGCAATGTTTGCATGTCGAGCGAAGGTCTTCGATTGTCGTGTACACGACACTTCTATTCATAATCCTTAGATTTGTAGGGAGTTCTTGAAAGTACTTGAAGCAAACTTTGGCTTTATCCAGCTTCGAAGGCTGAGAGTGCACCAAAGAGATCTGGCACGTTTGCGAACCGATCGCGCCGATCCTTCGCCATCAGACCCGCCAGCAGCGATTGGAAGTGCGACATTTCCGGCGGCAATTCCGGCACGGGCGAGTGGGCGTGCTGAAAGAGGAGGGCGCTCGCCGTGTTGCCGAGATAAGGCTTTTCCCCAGTCAGCATTTCGTACAGCAAAAGTCCGAGGTTGTACAAGTCCGACCGCTCGTCAACCGGCACGCCCTGTGCCTGCTCGGGGCTCACATAGTACGGGGTTCCGATGACGGTACCGACATGCGTTAAATCCAAACCCTTGCCGATGCGTTTGGCCACCCCAAAGTTCATCAGCGCCATAGCGCCGTCGCGCCGGAACATGACATTGGTCGGTTTCAGATCCCGGTGAACGACACCAACCTCGTGAGTCGCCTGAAGAGCACGAGCGATATTGTAGAGATACTCTAACGCCTTGTCCGGTGCTATGCCCTGTGCGATGCGCTGCTTGAGATCGCCACCCTCGAAATATTCCATGACGATGTATCCGAATCTGTTTGTCAATCCCTGTTCGAAGACATTGACCACGTATTGGCTATCAACCCAGGATACGAGCTCGCCTTCGCGAGTGAATCTCTGCATGTTTTCCGCGGCATGAGCGATGCTTCGGTCGAGTATCTTGATGGCGACGATCTCTCCGTCAGGCACCCGCTCAGCCTTGTAGACGGTGGAGTAACGCCCGTGGCCGATGGTCTCGCCGAAGCGGTAATCGACGGTCCCGCTGCGTCCGTTGGAGGTCCGTTCTATTGCGAAATCCTGAGTGGTGATGGGCTCTTCCGCTACATCAGCCAGAATCGAGGTGCCGCTAGCGTCGCAAGTGGGGTGAGCCAGCACTTCGTAAATCACTTCGGTGAGGCGCTGAGGCGTCAGGTCGTCTTTGTTGAGGTAGCCTGCGACCCCCATCTTGATGGCTTTCGCCACCATGTAGGCATCGGCGACGCCGGTAATCAGGACGGTCGCCGGGAAGCCCGGACGGTCGACGACCTCCTGCAGCCAATCCGGTCCCGTCTGGCCGGCTCCGAGGTCGTAGTCCAGCAAGAGAACATCGTAGGCTGCCCAGTTGAAATCCCACCCCGGCCTACCAAGACGCATGCTCGGGTACTCTGTGAAATCCACACCGGGGATCTCGGTCTCGAGAAAAATGCGCATGGCTTCGAGCGCAATTTCGCAGTCATCGATAGCAAGAACTCTCATGGCTTTACCTGCACCGGGGTGGTCGCCGGAATCGGGGCGAGTACCTCTCCGGATCATCGGCCAGAATCGGGTCTGCCTTA
>JAACFO010000242.1 GCA_009937425.1 Gammaproteobacteria bacterium | reverse complement strand
CTCGCGAGCCGCGCATGCCGACGCAGGCGCCAACCGCAGCTATGCGGTTGTCGTTACTTCTCACGGCGATCTTGGCGCGCAGACCCGGGTCACGAGCTGCACCAAGAATATCGATCAGGCCCTGGCCTACTTCAGGCACTTCGATCTTGAAGAGTTCAACCAGGAACTGTGGCGAGGTGCGGGTCATAAAGAGCTGCGGTCCTCGCGGTTCCGAGCGTACTTCGATCAGCAGCGCCTTGATGCGATCCTGTGGCCGGACCGGCTCGCGCGGCACCATATGCTCACGCGGTACGAAGCCCTCGGCGTTGCCACCAAGATCAATGTAGACGCCATTTCGATCGACTCGTTTCACGAGCCCGGAGAGCATTTCGCCCTCGCGGTCCTGGTACTCCTCGACGACTTGCTCGCGTTCAGCTTCGCGGACCTTCTGCACGATGACCTGCTTGGCTGTCTGTGCGGCGATGCGGCCGAATTCGACCGATTCCATCGGCACCTCGACGTAGCCGCCAGGCTCAGCATCCTCTTCAACGTCCACTGCGTCGATCATGCGCAGTTCGCGATCGGGAAACTCGAGCTCCGTGGACTCGTCCTCAAATACCAGCCAGCGCCGGAACGTGTCGTAATCGCCGGTTTCCCGATCAATTGCGACCCGAACCTCGATGTCTTCGCCGTGTTTGCGGCGTGTCGCAGACGCGAGGGCAGCTTCAATTGCCTCGAATATGATGTCTTTCTCGACGCCCTTCTCGTTTGAGACCGCATCGACAACCATCAAAATCTCTTTGCTCATTTCCAACAACTCCAGTTTCGCCGGCGGCTCAAAGTCCGCCTGGCACCAGTCGTGCGGTGTCGATCGTCGCCACTGGCAAGGTGTGCGATTCGCCATCCACTTCGACCACAATGTTCTCGTCATCCGATGACACCAGCGTGCCCCGGAATCGGCGCCGCCCCTCAATGGGGAAACGCATTTGTACTTTCAAGGTTTCTCCCGCAAACCTTTGAAAATGCTCTACTTTCGTCAACTTCCTGTCCAAGCCTGGCGACGACACTTCGAGGTCGTAATGGCCCGGCAGCGGATCCTCGACGTCGAGGAGCGCACTGACTGCCTGACTGACCTTCTCGCAGTCGTCGAGCCCTATCCCATCGGCTTTATCGATAAACAGGCGCAGAACGCCGTGTTTCCCGCCGATCTTCAACTCCAGGTGCCACAATTCGTAACCCAGTCGAACGATGGTCGGCTCGAGCAGCTTTGCTAGTTCATCACTGGTCATACTTAAGCTAACCATTTGTTTCAAAACAAAAAAATGGGCCATTGGCCCATTCTGTCCCAGCACGGATCCGTTGCCCTCAGGCAACAAAAAGCCCCTGAGCGGGGCTTTTTTTCTACCAAGACTATTGGTAGCGGTGCGTGTCAGGACTTGCGTCCATCCGGAATGCTCGATTCCGGCCCCACCACCGCGCTGGCGCGGGATTATACGGCAATCGCGCTACAAGGCGCAATGCCCCAATCCGCTTGGGAATCAAGGTATTCGCAGGCCTTTCGAGTGCCGCCGAGTGTGGCTAGACTGCAGGCTTATTTCACCGGGAAAGCGCCCCACCACCATGTACGACTACGCGGTCATCGGCGGCGGCATCGTCGGCTTGTCTACGGCCTGGCAACTGCGTCAGCGTCAGCCCGGCAAAAGTATCGTCGTGCTCGAGAAGGAAGGACACCTCGCTGCACACCAGACGGGACACAATAGCGGCGTCATCCATGCCGGCATCTACTACGAACCGGGCAGCCTGAAAGCAAAACTTTGCAGGCGTGGCGTTCAGTCGACCCTTCGTTTTTGCAAGGACAACGACATTCACTTCGAGCAGTGCGGCAAGCTGATCGTTGCGACCACCAGGCAGGAGCACGAGCGCATGCTGGAATTGCACCAGCGCGCACTCGAAAATGGCATCGATGTCGAACTGCTGGACGAAGCGCAACTTCGCATCACAGAGCCGAACATCACCGGCATCGGTGCCATCCTGTCCGGTACGACTGGTATCGTCGATTTCGCGGCCGTCGCCCGAACAATGGCCGCGCGCTTCGTAGACCTGGGTGGCGAGATTCTGACCGGAACGGAGGTGCTTGACCTTGTCGAATCTCGCGACTGTGTAACCATCACAACGACGGCCGGAAATACGCTCGAAGCCGGCTGCCTGATCGCCTGCGCCGGCCTGATGGCGGACCGGGTGGCGCAGCTCATGGATATCGACATTGATTTCCGGATCGTTCCTTACCGAGGCGAGTACTACCGGTTGCCCGAGGCACAGGCCGGGATCGTCAGGCACCTTATATATCCGGTTCCTGAACCTGGCCTGCCTTTCCTTGGGGTACACCTGACACGGATGATTGACGGCAGCGTCACCGTCGGTCCGAACGCCGTTCAGGGCTGGAAACGCGAGGGTTACGGTCGGCTGAACTTCAGTGTGAAGGACGTCTGGGACATGCTCAGTTTCCCGGGCTTCTGGCGCGTCACTGCCGACAACCTGGCTGTCGGGCTCGCGGAGTATCGAAACTCCCTGTGGAAACCGGGATATCTCAAGCGAGTGCAGAAGTACTGTCCCTCTGTTCAGCTTGCAGACCTGCAGCCGCACCCTGCGGGCATACGGGCGCAGGCCGTCATGCGTGATGGCACACTCATACATGATTTCCTGTTCGCAGAGACTTCACGTAGCCTGCACGTCTGCAATGCGCCATCGCCGGCTGCCACGTCGGCGATTCCGATCGGAGAACACATCTGCGACACGATTCTGGACAAGTTTCGACATGACTGACGATACAGAACTCAAGCCGCTGCCCGCCAAGAGCTGGGATCTTTCACTGGCGTCGATCATCGATGACATGGGTGGGCGCCCCCTCGCGGTACACGAACTCATGGCCAATCACCCGGCACTGCTCAAGGCGTGGTGGAATCTACGTAACTACACGGTCGCCGGGGGCGACCTCGGCCCGCGCAACGTGGAACTCCTGATCCTGCGTGTCGCCCTGCACATGAAGAGCTGGTATGAGTGGGGCTCCCACGTGCAGCGTGGCCTGGCCGCAGGGCTAACCGAGACGGAGATTGAGCGGATCAAGTCCGGCCCTGGGGACCCTGGATGGACCCGATCTGACAGTTTGCTGTTACTGGCGGTCGATGAACTCGTCGAAAATCGAGCGATATCGGCTGAAACCATCGCTGCGCTCAAAACGCACTACACAGAGCAGCAGATCCTCGACCTTATCGTGACGCACGGTGCCTACGTCATCCTCGGCTGCATGCTGAATACCTGGGACGTCGAGCTCGACGAGCATGTCGCACGCGAGCTGCCCGAGAGAATTCGCAGGCCGAACTTCGAAGAGGACGTTGCGGGCGGCTGATACAGGGTGCCAATATAAAAGTGCCCCGTCAGGCGCCACCTGACGGGGCCACAAGCGCTTAGGCAATATAGGGGGGTTGCCGTAGGCTTGAACTGCTGTTGTTATGAGGCGAAGGTAGCCCCGCCCCCCAATTGCTGCAATTGTGGTAATTACGGATAGGCAGGTTACCCGAATTCCTAGCTATTCGGCGTAGCCCATGCGCTCCGCCCAGGGCAGCAATACGGGCAGCACCGGCTCCAGGTGCTGGCGATATCGCTGCCAGCGACCGCTGGCTCCCGTGTAGAGCCCCTGGGTCACCTGGTCATAGCTGGGCGTAATGATTTGCTTGCTGCGTTTCGCGGTTTCGACGTAATCACGCACGCTTTCGTCCCAATCCATGCCGAGAAAGTCGAGGCAGGCCGATACCGTGCCATCGAAATCCCGGATGAGTGATTCATATTTCACCGTATGGACGTGCAGCGGCAGAATGTCCTGGTATTGCGTCCACAGTTGCATTACGGCGTCATACAGGCGCGCAGCACTCCCGAGATCCAGGCAATTGACCATGCCCTCATTCATTTTGAAAGCGCGCATGTGGCAACTTAATACGGCGTCACAGGGGTGCCGCTGCGCGAAGATGAACCTGGCTTCCGGAAACACGCGATAAATCAGGCCAGCCTGCACCAGGTTCAGAGGCAGTTTGTCCACGACCCGCTTTGGCCGGTCCCCGGCATCCAGGAACTTATCGAGTTCGTCAAAATACACCTGACGCAGCGACTCGATCTGCTCCGCGTCCAGCGCTGCAAGGTCGTGCAGAGAACCGCCAGTCATCTCGCGCATCGCCGTTTCGAGGGCAAATACCGTGGGCATCTCTTCAGTCGTCGATATATCGGCATGGCTGTGCAGGATCGTGTTCAGCAACGTGGTGCCGGACCGGGGAAAGCCGACCAGGAAAACGGGGTACGCGCTGTCGTCACCGCCATTCCGCTCCGGCCAGGTTTCGACTCTCTCTGGAGTGAACGCCGCGCTGAGCTCCTCGATCAGGCGGAAGTAAGCGCCCCTGTCTGTTCTCTGCGCGGACAAACCAGCCGCACAGATGCGGTTCGCTTCCGCCGCGTAACCGAAGGCCTCATCCGGGTCATCGAGACGGTCGCAAAGGTCACACAATAAGTAAGCAGCAGCTTCCTGGGTTTCCGCATCAGCGCCTCGCCAGGCACTGCTCTCCAGGT
>JAACFO010000241.1 GCA_009937425.1 Gammaproteobacteria bacterium | reverse complement strand
TCAGCACCGCCAATGCCGCCTTGCGGTGCTCGATTTTGACCGCGACGCCGCCACTTTCAGACAACGATTTTCGCGCCTTGACGCGATCCTCGAGATCGCTCAGCAGTTGACTGAAGGCGAACAAGCCGATCAGTACAGGCAGAAATCCGAAACCTTGCTTGAGCGCCTCGTTACCGAAGTGAAATCGTGCGACGCCGTTGATTTCGTCCTCACCCACGGTCGCCACCAGCAGCCCCAGGGCGCCGGCAATCAAGCCTTTAATCAGGTTGTCGCCGGCGAGACTCGCCGTGATGGTGAGCGCGAACAATACCAACGCGAAATAGTCCCACTGCTGGAATTCGAGGCCGATGCGTGCCAACTGAGGTGCGAGGGTTACCAGCAGCACGGCACTGATAATGCCGCCGAAGAACGACGACCAAACGCCGATCCCGAGAGCGAGTCCCGGTCTGCCGGCACGGGCCATGGGGAAACCGTCGAAGGTTGTCGCCACCGACGACGGTGTGCCGGGGATGCCGGTCAAGATGCCGGACATGAGTCCACCGGACAATCCGCCGACGAACACGCCCATCATGACCGCGAGTCCCTGTACCGCATCCATGCCGAAGGTAAAGGGCAGGGTCAGGACCACCGCCATGGCAATAGTGAAACCCGGTACGCCGCCGGCGATCAATCCGGCGACGACACCCACCATCATCAGCAGAATGGTCTCGAGCACGAACAGCTCGTGGAAGGCGGCGACGATGTTGTCTATCAGCATTACCGCGATCCTAAAGCGTCGTGAAGATCTCGCCCTGGGGAAAGATCACTCCCAGCGCGTAGGTAAACAGTGCCCACATGGCGCCGATCATGATGACGGCAATGAGCGCGTGGACAATGAGATTGCGCTTCGACGCTCCGCCGATGACCGTCAGCAGGCAGAACACGAACAGCACGCCCCCGATGAGCATGCCCAGGTAGTCAAGGGTAAGAAGAAACGCCAGAAACAACCCGTAACACCAGAGCGGATTGCGGTATTTTTCCAGCGTGCCCTTGATGCTGAAAGGTTTAGTGTCAGCCGGCGGCGCGCCCTGGCGCAGGGATTGGATGAGGTAGGTTAGCGACAGGATCGTCAACGCCACCAGAATAATTCGCGGCCACGCCGCCGGCGTGAGGATGCCGTAGTCAACTTCCCTGATGTGGAAGCTCGCGGTGAAAAACGCACCGCACAGCACCAGCAGGACGATGGCAATATAAACGTCGCGGTTGAGTCGACTCACGGTTGCCCCACCAGAAGATCGCACATATAACGCCCGGGTCGCACCACGACCCGGGCAAATGCTTCAACGGAGATCGCGTTCTTATTTCTTGAACATACCGATTTTGATGGCGACCTTTTCATGGTCTTTGTAGGTTTTATCAAACCATTTCGCGTAGTCGGCGGGGCCAACCCACTTGACGCCTGTTCCCTTCGCCTGCATCTGTTTCAGAAGATCGGGATCCTCCGACGCCTTTTTAAAGGCCGCCGCCCAATGATCGATCTTGTCGTTGGGGGTTCCTTTCTGAACGACGATGCCGCGCTTGAGAGAGTAAACCAGATTCAAGCCCTGCTCTTTCAGCGTCGGCAAATCCGGAAGCTGGTCCGAGCGCTCGTCGGCTGCGATACCGAACGCCTTCAATTGACCACCGTTCAGATACTTTTTACCCGCCACCACGTTGAGGGTTCCGAGCTGGATATTATTGGCGAGCAGCGCCGTCATGCGCTCACGGGTGCCATCGAAGGGGACGTATTTGAACTTGGCGCCGGACATGTCTTCCATGAGCAACCACATGAACTGGCTCGTGGAGCCGAAGGTTGCACCGGTGAGAATCGTCTCAGGGTTTTTACGGCCCGCATCCAGCATCTCAGTGAGGTTGTTCCACGGCGCATCACCGGCAGCGCCGACGATGTCTGGTGAATCGGTCAACAGTGAAACGGTATCGAATGCATCCCAGGTGAAGTCAATGCGCCCGTTCAGGTAGCTGGTGATGGCGCTCTGGTGAATGGCGAACAAGGTGCAGCCGTCCGGCTTCGACTTCTTCGCTTCCTTGGCGCCCTTGTTGCCGCCTTGTCCGGAGATGTTGACCACTTGGAGGTGTGGTTTCATCCCGTATCCGTTGATGGCATTCGCATAAATGCGAAAGATGACGTCGGTGCCACCACCGGGTTTCCACGGGACGATGAGTTTCGCGGTGCTGCAGGAAAATTCCGCAGCCTGGGCAACCGGAACAATGCTCGCCGCCGTTGCGGCAATGAGCGCCGCTACCGGCACGGCAAATCGTAGCAAAGCTGATTTCATGGTCTCCTCCAAATGGCGTGATTAGATACTGCCGGGAGGACTGGGCGAGGTGTTGGTGCTCAGTCACCCGCTTATCGTTATACGGCCAGGGCCGACCTGCCCATTCTATGGCTTCCGGGGGTTAATACAAAATACCAGGCGCAAAATACCAGGGGGCATCACGTGCCCACCACCAACGGGCTCACCAGCCGCTTGAGGGTGGCCACCACGCTGTTGGCCACCAGCCGTCCCGTGCGCGGGTTCGCCTCGGTGGGAATGTTCTCGATGACGAGCTCGAAACGCGCGCTGTCGGCTTCGACCACGATACGGTGGCAGTTGCGGGTCACCCCCGGATCTGCCCAGATTTCGAGCTCGGTGCGATCCAGACCGATGCCGGCAAGACCCAATGCCGCCGCCACGTTGAGATTGGCCGGGAACCCCGCGGCCCCCTCCCGGGCCGTCCCGGAGAAGACCTGCAACGGCTCACTCAGGCCGTTCACGTCAATGCCGTGGGCCTCCAGATAAGGCGCGCCGGCGAGACCGCCCGGGGGTTTGCGCGTCACCATGCGCACCCTGTGGATGTCACCCTCGGCGGCGGCGCGCATGGCATCGAGGCCGAGGAGCGCGCCGCTGGGCACCACGATGCGCCCGCCGCTGCTGCGCGCAACGTCCACGAGGTGCAGATGCTCCATCAAGGCAGCCACGCTGATAGGCACCAGTACCCGCCCGGCCCGCAGGGCGGGCTCGGCAATAACCGGGAAAACAGCCGCTGGGGCGCACTCGACCACCACATCGGCCGCCTCCCCCAGCTCTTCGGCGGGCAACACCGGAACCCGGGAATCCACGGCCGCCATGCGCGCTTTTGCCGCGACCCGATCCCGGGCAGAAACTGCGGCAAGGCTCAGATCATCGAGGCCCTCGGCCAGGCGCTTCGCGACCTCGAAGCCGACGGCGCCGAGACCGGCCACGGCCACGCGCAAGACAGGGCGCTCAGTCCGGCTCATCGCTCAACAACACGAATATCTCGTCATCCACCACCATGACGGGATAGGTGCGCTCATCGCTGCGCGCAATTAAAGCGGACTCTTCGTATGCGATCTTCAGCCGAATCCCCGCCACCGTGGCATCGACGGTGTCATCCGCGGCCAACTGATCGAGATTGGCGACGAGATGCCAATTGGTACGCCATTCGTCGGGCATGAGAGGAGGGTTCATCGTTCAAACACCGAAGCGTTACTCATCCAATCCATCACGTTTACCCAAACGCCGCTCTACCAGGCGCGCATAGTAGCTGGCGCCAAGGGCGAGGATATCGTCGTTGAAGTCGTAGCCCGGATTGTGCACTTCGCGGTCACAGTCGCCACCCTTGTTACCGATGTACATATATGCGCCGGGACACTTGTCCAGCATGTAGGAAAAATCCTCAGACGACATCTGCTGGGGACCGTTTCGCTCCATGTTCTCTTCGCCGACCAGCTCCGCGGCGGTATCGGCAGCGAACTCTGCTTCGCTCGCGGTGTTAACGAGGGGCAGAAAAATAATCCGGAAATCCATCGTCACCGAGGCGCCGAATGCCTTCGCTATGTCCTGTGAAATGTCACGTATGCGTGCTTCGGAGAATTCCATGACTTCATTCGTAAAGGCGCGCACCGTGCCGCTCATGATCGCCGACTGGGGGATGACGTTATAGGCGTCGCCGGCGTGTACCTGGGTGACGGAAATCACCAGGGGATCGATGGGCTTGATATTACGTGAAACGATCGCTTGCAGAGCGGTCGTGATGTGAGCGGCCACCAGCACCGGATCGACACTGGCGTCCGGACGCCCGCCATGGGCGCCTTTCCCGTCGATGCGTATATCGAAGAAGGCGCCGCCGGCCATCATCGGTCCCGGGCGAATGACGAACTGCCCCACCGGTGAGCTGGGACGGTTATGCATGCCGAAAATCGCCTCCATGGGGAATTTCTCGAACAGGCCTTCACGAATCATGGCATCGCCGCCGCCCAGGCCCTCCTCGGCAGGCTGGAAAATAAAATGCACACAGCCTTCGAAGTTCTTCGTCTCCGCCAGGTAGCGCGCCGCCCCCAGCAACATGGTCGTATGACCGTCGTGGCCGCAGGCGTGCATCTTGCCGTCGTGGACGGACTTATGGTCAAAGGTGTTCGCCTCCATGATCGGCAATGCGTCCATGTCCGCGCGCAGGCCGATGGCCGTTGGATGGTTGCCGACCCGCAAGGTGCCGACGACCCCGGTCGTGCCCAGTCCGCGGTGGACATCGATGCCGAAGGAGCTGAGTTTCT
>JAACFO010000087.1 GCA_009937425.1 Gammaproteobacteria bacterium | reverse complement strand
TTCTGCTGGTTCTGGCGGCTGCTCGACCCCAGTGGATAGGCGAGCCCGTCGCTTTACGAATCAGCGGCCGCGATTTGATGCTTGCCGTAGATTTGTCCGGCAGTATGAAACGCCGGGACATGCAGGTTGGAAAAGACTGGGTGACGCGACTCGCTGTGGTCAAGCGGGTGGCCGGGGAATTCATCGAACGCCGGGATGGTGATCGTATCGGACTGATTCTGTTCGGCACCCGCGCCTACCTTCAGGCACCCTTGACCTTCGATCGACCGACGGTACGCACGCTGCTCGAGGAGGCGGTGATCGGGCTGGCCGGTGAACAGACTGCAATTGGCGACGCCATCGGGCTCGGCGTCAAGCGTTTGCGGGAAAGACCCGCGCACAATCGCGTTCTCGTTCTTCTCACCGACGGCGCCAACACGGCGGGCGAGGTAAATCCCATGGACGCGGCGCGCTTCGCCGCCAAGCTGGGGCTCAAAATTTACACCATCGGCGTCGGTGCCGACGTCGCCATGATGCGTCGGCTGTATGGATCGGTACGCGTCAACCCATCAGCGGATTTGGACGAGCCGACGCTGGCTGCAATTGCGCGTGCCACGGGCGGGCGCTATTTCAGGGCCCGGCAAACTAATGAACTGGTGGACATTTATCGCACCCTGGACGAGTTGGAGCCGGTCATCGGCGACGCGGAGCAATTCCGCCCGACGGCGGAACTCTTCCATTGGCCCCTGGCGGCAGCACTGCTCCTGGCCGTCAGCCTGCTCGCGGGCGGCTTGCGGCGCGCCCTCCCCCGGTGGACGGCACAAGAGCAGCAAGCCCATGGATGACTTTCACTTTCTGCGGCCCTTATGGCTGCTCGCGTTGCCCCTGGGCCCACTGCTCGCCTGGAGTTTGTGGCGACGCCTGCACGAAGGCGTGCAGTGGCGCGATGTGTGCGATCCTCAGTTGCTTCCTCATCTGTTGGTAACCCCCGTCGCCGCGCGCCGCAAATGGCCGTATTGGATTCTGATAGCGGCCACCACTCTGGCACTGCTTGCCCTTGCGGGACCCGCTTGGGAAAGGCTCGAGCAGCCCGTGTACCGCACGCTCAACGCCCGGGCCGTGGTTCTGGATCTGTCGCGCTCCATGGACGCCACGGATTACCCGCCGTCGCGGTTAACGAGGGCGCGCTTCAAGGCCGTGGACATTCTGCGACGCAGTCGTGACCGTCCCGTGGGCTTGGCGGTATTCGCCGCTGACGGCTTCATCATTACGCCGCTTACCGAAGATGCCAACACCATCATCAGCCTGTTACCAGCGGTGAACACCGACATCATGCCTGCCCAGGGCAGTCGCCCGGATCGCGGTTTGGAAGTCGTCATGCGCATGCTGGAGCGGGGCGGCGCGCGTCGCGGCGATGTGATCTTGATCACCGACGGTGTAAAGGGCCAGCGCACCAAAGCGCAAGCCGCGAAGCTGCGTGCCGCGGGTTTTCGTGTATCGGTGCTGGCGGCCGGCACGCCGGAGGGAGGGCCGATACCGGTGCAGGGAGGCGGATTTTTCAAGCAACTCGATGGCGGCATCGTGGTGGCCATGACGGACTACGATGCACTCCGCGCTGTAGCCCAAGCCGGTGGGGGGCGCTTTGCGTCACTCAGCAACGACGACAGCGACATCGACTATCTGCTCTCCTCCGAGATCCCCCAGCCCTTGGATCTGGACCTGCAAGCCACCGAGCGCACCTCGGAAACCTGGCGGGATCGCGGGCCCTGGCTGTTGTTGCTGCTGCTTCCCCTGGCTGCCCTGGGGTTTCGGCGCGGCTGGCTGGCCCTCATACCCCTGGGCGTCGCAATCATGCCGATGCAGGCGCGCGCGATCACCTGGGACGATTTGTGGGCGCGGCCGGACCAGCAGGCCGCCGGAGCTCTGGCACATGGCGATCCGGCACATGCTGCCAGCGTGGCGCGTGATCCCCGTTGGAAAGGCGGCGCACTTTACCGCGATCAGCAATACGAAGAGGCTGTCGACGCCTTTGCCAGAAATGACGACCCGACGGCCCACTACAATCGCGGCAATGCTCTTGCCAGATCCGGAAGGCTGCGTGATGCGCTGGCCGCTTACGACACGGTACTGGAGACGGATCCCCGGCATGTGGACGCCCTGCACAACCGTACCCTGGTGGCACGTCTCATGGAGCAGCTTCGCCAGCGTTCCCGGCAGCAACAACAGGATGGGCAATCCGGCGGCCAGGGGCAACAGCAGGGCGACAACCCGCAAGACGACGCTTCCCAGCAGCAGGAGCGGCGCGATGGTATGGACCAGAACCAGGAACGAGACGCCAGCCGCGAAGATGCCGGTCGCGACGATCCGGGAGCTGCCACGGCCAAACAGACAGCCGGTTCACCCGTTGACTCACCGCTGACGGCGGAGGAGCAACAGGCCATGGCCCAGTGGTTACGCCGCATACCGGACGACCCCGGGGGGCTGCTGAGGCGCAAATTTCGGCTCGAATACTCGAAGCGGCGCCGGGAACGTCCCCAGGGTACCGATGCCTGGTAGCACCCCGGTGGGAGCCTGGCAGGGGCCAGGTGGCTCTTGCGAAAGCGCGCCCACAGGCGTTAGTCTGACTTATCCAGCCGCCACAGGCTCGGCACCGTGCCAAGTAAATCTAACAACAAGCGGATCCTGATCTACAGCCACGACAGCTTCGGATTGGGCCATCTAAGACGCTGCCGAAAGATCGCTCACTCTCTGGTGGCGCGGCGTAAGGCAGCGTCCGTTCTCATTTTGTCCGGCTCGCCGATCATAGGCAGCTTCGATTTTCGAACGCGGGTCGATTTCGTACGAATTCCCGGCGTGATCAAACTGCGCAATGGCGAGTACTCGTCACTCAGCCTGCATATGGACATCGCCGAAGTGCTGGAGATGCGTGCCGCCATCATCCGTCATACGGCCGAGGTATTCGCCCCGGATCTGTTGATCGTGGACAAGGAACCACTGGGCTTGCGTGGTGAGATCCACGACACCCTGCGCATCATGAAGGCAGCGGGCACCCGTCTGGTTCTCGGCCTGCGGGATGTCATGGATGATCCTGACGCCCTTGCGGCGGAATGGGAGCGCAAGAACCCTCTCCCTGCCCTCAACGATCTCTACGACAATATTCTCGTTTACGGGCTGCCCGAGATTTGCGACCCCCTGGCCGGCATCGATATTCCCGACCGCGTGCGGGCGAAAATGACCTACACCGGCTATCTCTCCAGTGACAGAGGCACGCCTGTGTCCGATGCGGCGGACAACCCCTGGCAGGGTCAACCGTACGTCCTGGTGACCCCTGGTGGTGGGCGCGATGGCGAAGACCTGGTGGACTGGTTGCTGTCAGCCTATGAAATGGATCCGGATTTGCCCCAGGCTGCCCTGGTGGTATTCGGCCCGTTCATGCGGCCGAAACGCCGTGAGCGCTTTCTCACGCGAATCGAGCGCCTGGAACGGGTACGTGCCATCACCTTCGACAATCGCATGGAACGCCTGATGGCTGGATCGACCGGCGTCATCGCCATGGGCGGATACAACACCTTCTGCGAAATACTGACCTTCGACAAACCCGCGATTCTGGTGCCGAGAAGGCAGCCACGTCTCGAGCAATATATTCGCGCTACGCGCGCAGAACGCTTAGGCCTGGTGCGCATGTTGAGCGACGTAGACGGCCGGCAAACGCAACGCATGGTGGACGCCCTGCGTGCGCTACCCGCCCAACCACGGCCTTCCGACGCCGTGGTACCGGGACTTTTGAACGGCCTGGATCGGATTCACGAGCTCACCGAGCAGTGGCTGGATGAAGAGTTCGAATCCCCGAGGTTTGCTCTCGCGTGAGTGTTGGTCGGTCTGTTTCGTCCTTTCGTCGTTACTAAATTATGAACAGGCTCCACATCCGCGCCGGCCTGTGTGCCCGTTTTATTGCGATTGCCCTCGCCACATTAGCTGCCGGCCCGGCTTTCAGCCTGGAACCGCCGGCACTGACCGCGCTCATCGCCAAGGGTGAATTGCCGGTGCTCGAGCAGCGACTCCCGTCGCCGCCGAAACTGATGTCCTTCACCAAGCCCTACCACTCTCCTGGCCGCTACGGCGGTGAACTCGTTCTGTTGATGGGCAGAAGCAAAGACGTGCGCATGATGGTCGTGTACGGCTACGCGCGGCTGATCGGCTATAACCTCGAATATGAGCTGGTGCCGGATGTTCTCGAAAGCTTCGAGGTTGAGGGAGATCGGCGCTTTACTTTCCATCTGCGCAAAGGTCATCGATGGTCCGACGGACATCCGTTCACGGCGGAAGACTTTCGCTACTACTGGGAAGACATTGTCGGCAGCGAGGACCTGGCGAAGTTCGGCCCGCCGGCGGCACTGCTCGTCGATGATGAACCGCCCGTGTTCGAAGTGATCGACGAAACCACGGTTCGATACACCTGGCAAAAACCCAATCCCTTCTTCTTGCCGGCTCTGGCCGCAGCGCGCCCGGAAACAATTTTTGCCCCTGGCCACTACTTGAAGCAGTTCCATGCCCGCTACACCGATGCCGCGATACTCGAAGAACTCGCCGAAAAGGAAGGCCGGCGAAACTGGGGATCGGTACACATCGCGCGTTTTCGCCCATATAAGAATGTCAACCCGGAACTACCGACATTGCAACCCTGGGTTAACACCACGCGGCCACCGTCACAGCGTTTCGTGTTCGTAAGAAATCCGTTTTTTCACCGAGTTGACAAAAATGGGCTGCAACTTCCTTACATCGATCGTGTGGTTCTCGATATAGCGGACGGAAAGCTCATTCCAGCGAAGGCCGGCGCGGGGGAAACTGATCTTCAGGCCCGACATCTCAATTTCAGCGATTACACGTTTCTCAAAAAGAATGAGAAACGCACGAATCGGAAAGTACTGCTTTGGGATACGACTTTAGGATCGCATATCGCGTTGTACCCCAACCTGAACGTCGCAGATCCTGTGTGGCGCAAGCTCTTTCGAGACGTTCGCTTCCGACGCGCCTTGTCTCTTGCGATCAACCGAAACGAAATCAATCAGGTCATCTATTACGGCCTCGCCCGTGAAGGAAACGACACGGTGTTCCCTGACTGTCCGCTGTATAAACCGGAGTATTTGACCGCCTGGGCAGAGTTCGACCTGAAGATGGCCAACGCGCTGCTCGACGAGATCGGACTTACGGAACGAGACGACCAGGGACTGCGGCTATTACCGGACGGGCGACCGCTGGAAATCATCGTCGAAACCGCCGGAGAAAGCACCGAACAGGTGGATGTCCTCGAACTCATCTCCAGCACCTGGCGCAAGGCCGGCATCAAATTGTTCAGTAAGCCGTTACAGAGGGAAGTATTTCGCAACCGCATTTACTCGGGCGAGACTTTGATGTCGGTATGGGGTGGCCTGGAAAATGGCTTACCAACGCCCGGCATGAGCCCAAGCGGACTGGCGCCCACACGCCAGGACCAGTACCAATGGCCCAAGTGGGGGCAATACCACGAAACAGGCGGAAAAGTGGGCGAGCCACCGGATTTGCCGGCAGCGCAAAAGCTCATGGACCTGAATTCCCAGTGGTTGACCTCGTCGAACACCGAGGAGCGAAAAAAAATCTGGCAGCTGATGCTGGATATTCGCGCCTCCGAGGCATTCACCATTGGCGTAGTCGCCGGCGTACCGCAGCCTGTCGTAGTCAACAAGAAACTGCGAAATGTCCCGAAGAAAGGAATTTACAACTGGGATCCGGGTGCGCACTTCGGGATATATCACCCGGATACGTTTTGGTTTGAGTAATCAGCTACCGATAGTCACGGCGATGATGTCTTGTGGTTTATTCGGGCGGTCGGGGCGGGAAGTTTCACTGTACTGCTTCAGATAGTCTTTATGCACACCGCAGTACTCGCGGCACGCCGGGGGCGCCGTCGATGCGCGCTCCCACATCGTCTCAAGTTCCTGCCATTTACTCGAGGCAAGAATCTCTTCGATGGGAAAATTGCGTAAATCGAAGTGCTCGAGGTTTTCATAAAACCAACCCGATGGTCCGGCGGGTTCAGCCGGTGAGCATGGCAAAAAATGGCCGTGTGCGGTGATTGACAGGTCCTTCCCAAATCGGCACTTCGGGGCTATCTCGACGTTTCGATCCAAATCTTCTGCGTCCATGCCTCCCTGCATCACCTTGTCGATCTCTCGCCGGTTGCGGGTGACCACGCCAACGTATTCTTTGTTCAGCGGCGTCATAGGATCTTCCTGGCCGAATCGGCCACTCTTTTTGAAGACGAGACGCCGAACACCGATGTCTTCGGCGAGTTTCCGGGCGTCATCGATTTGGTGCTCGTTGTGCCGGAATACGATGAACTTCCAATCGACAGCTACCCGGCCGGCACAATAACGCATCGCCTGCTCAATATCGTTCCAGCGTGCATTAATGCGATATATATGGTTGGTGTCCTCCAGCCCGTCCACCGAAAAAGTGATCATATCCTCGTCGCCCAGGATATCGCAGGTCTTGCGCCACCAATCCATTTTCCTGTGGCTTCCGTTGGTTTCCACCGAAATTCCAAGACCTGCTTTTTTGAGATAGCTCAGCACATCATGGAATCGGCGGTGGTAAATGCAATCACCATAGGTACCACACAGGTTCACCCGCAACCCTTCGAAGTTCTTTCGTTGGGACAGAGGAAAGGTGTTCTCGAGTACCTCGAGCGGGATATCAGCGAGATTGTCCTTCACCCAATCGTTTCCGGTTCGCGCGCAGCGGGGACAGCCCAGAGTGCAGCGATTCGTGATCTCCATATTGAACGACCGGACAGGAACGTCGAAAAAATTCATGGCGTAACCTATAAAACTCCCCAACGGAATAGGGAGAGTGTAAAGGAATTTCGCATCCAGCGTAAAAGGGCTGCTAGCGCTTAACGGCCTGCAGGAGCAGCTCCGCGCTACGCGCGGCTCCATCCGTATCAACCACGTGGCTCTCGATATGTGGCGATTCCAGGCCCCGGTCCACGGCCATTGCGACCTGCTCGGGGCACAGCGCATCCTTTTCGATCATCTGCAATACACCCCGCTCCGCCAATAACCGGCAGCGCAAGGTCTGCTCGCTTTCCCTGCCTTCGGCAAACGGCAGGCACACGGCGCGAACACCGGCGGCGAGGATCTCCGTTACCGTGTTGTAGCCTCCCTGGGATATGGACAGCGCACAGTTGGCAAGAAGCTGAGTGAAGTCACCCCGCGCGCGCTCCACGAGGATGCCCCCGGGGGCGCTGGCCTGGCAGGCGAGAAAATCCTTCTCGGGGTAGTTGTGACCGATGAGCACCCGCCAGGGCCGGGCGCGGGATCGACATAGTGCCCGTGCACCCATGATCGCCCGGAGCAGCTTCCCGCTGACAGCGCCGCCGCCGGCGGATACGAGCACCTCATCGTAACCCGGTGATCCCGGGCCCTGCCTGGCGGGCGCCGGGCGAACCACGTAGCCGGTACTTCGGCTTATGTCGGCAATCTCGGCCGCCGGCGCAAAGCTTCGTTCGAACGGGATCACGTTCTGATCTCCGTGGATTAATACGAGATCGTAGAATTTGCGAATGCACGCAATAATCTCCTCGGTACGCCCCGCTTTCGCCGGCGGGACGAGAATATCGCGCACCGATGAAACGAGTAACGGCCGTTTTCGCCGCCCGCGAGGCGTGCGCGCATGCTCCAGCAACGGCGCGATTTCGAATCGCATCTGGCGCCGGCCAAAAGGATACAACTCGGTAATGACGATATCTGGTAACTCGCGATCGAAGATCGCCAACAAACGCTCGCGCCGTTGCGCCTTCCACGCATCACTGACGGCCGTTCCGTTCTCGTCCAGCAAGACTTTGAAACTTTCATCTGCTGCCCGAACAGGAGGCAGTTGCTCGAAACGACTGGCGCCGAGGTCGAGTACGGGAACCGGCATTCCTCCGGAAACCACGACTACGCGAATCCCGGCCGCCTCGAGCCCCTGCGCCAGGGCGCACGCACGCACGAGATGCCCGATACCGAGCAGATGCTGAACATACAACAGTGCCGTAATCATCGACGCGCCATGGCCAACAGTCAGCGTGCGCGCATGATAGCACTGCTGGCATTCGGCAGGAGGAAGCGTAAGTGGAGTTTCTCTACTATGCCGTCAGGACAAGACGTAGGGCGCTTCGATGCCGTAGCCTTGCGCATAGTCCACACCCATCTGGCGCAGCCGTGCGAGGATATCGTCGTTCTCGACAAATTCGGCAACGGTCTTCTTGCCGAGGAAATGTCCGATCTCGTTGATAGACTTGACCAACGCCAGATCCTTGGGATTGTCGACGATGTCTCTTACGATCGAGCCATCGATCTTTACGAAATCGATAGGCAGTGTCTTGAGATAAGCGAAGGACGCGTCACCGGTACCGAAATCGTCAAGGGCGAAACGGCAGCCATATTCCTTCAGTGTGTTGATGAAATTCACCGCCACGGACAACGTATTAATGGCCGCACTTTCGGTCACTTCGAAGACGATCTTTGAAGGCGGGACCTGACTCTCGGTGAGACGCTCGAGGACGTAACGCAGCAGGCTGTCGTCGCCCAGAGTGAGTCCCGACAGATTTATGCAGTAACCGCCGACGGAATCGACCTTCGACCGGTGTTTGGACATCCAACCCAGAGCGTTACGGATGACCCACATATCGACTTCGTGCATTTCATTGTTGCGTTCCGCCGCCTGAATGAAGTCTCTCGGCACAGCCACTGCGCCGCTATCGTCCATCACACCGAGTAGCAATTCGTAGTGTGTCTGATCGGACTTATCGGCCCCGATAGGTGCCAGTCGCTGGCAACGAAGTTGCAGTCGATTCTCGGCCAGCATCTGCAGCACGACGGATTCTGTACTGATATTGACGGGTTTGCTGATGTCACTCGTTTGAATACGATTGCCGCCCTCGCTGTGGGCCAGGTCGAAGGCATCGCCGGCGGCCTTTATGAGCTCCGCCACGCTGGCCTTGTTGTGCCCGTCCAACGGAACCATGCCGACGCTTACTGTGAGCTGAAAACTTTCGCCCTGCCACACGCAACGAGATTTCTCCATGGACTTGCGTTGACGATCGGCGATGGCGCGGCCGTCTTTCAGATCGCAGTTATTCAGAAGCATTGCAAACCGACCCTTTGTGAGGCGACCGACCGTTCCTTTGCTTCCCAGGTGCTTATCCAGCACGCGCGCGAGCTTTCTGAGTAGACCTTTGCCGGCCTTACGCCCGCATTTTTCAACGATGGATCGAAACTCGTCGATTTCGAGCACGCACAACACATGATTTGTACCCATCCGCACGGCCTCGGCCATCGCCTGACTGAGAGCAGTTTCGAATGCCTTGCGATTGAGCATACCGGTGACGCCATCGTGACTCGCTTTTTTCGCGAGCCTCGCGTGCAACACATTCAGCATCCGGTAAATACCGCGATCGACGACGGGCAAGTCCGACGCGTCCAAAACCCGTGCCGCGCCCCGCCTGAAGTGCATGGCAAGCTCTTGACGGGTAAGCGTGGAAGTCTTGTCACCGCAATGACTCGCGAACAAATAGCTGTCGCGCTCGTCGCTTACCCACACCAGATGCAACTTCTGCGGACGATCGCCACCATTGTCCAGGAATACGACGTCACCGGCCTGCAGTAGCTCGACCCGGCTGAGCCAGCGTTTCCACTCCGTAGGCATGCCATCGTCACTGGACGCGGAACCCGCGCCACCACTGCTTTCTCCGGAGTCTCGCCGTGAATTGACCAAGGCTTGTTGCTGATTTCGTTCCTGCACAATCCTGGATACGTTTTCGGATAGATGCTCCTCCTGGCGTGCGACGATATTCTCTATCCCCACCAGCACCTGCTTGAAAACAATGGTATCTCGCTCGTAGCCGTGCACGACGCGGTCTACGAGAGGGTCGATGGTCATCTGCCATGCGCCGTTTGCGATGACGCTGCCGTCGTCGGCTAATTCCACCCGCCCGAGCTGGTTGATGAGCTGTCTTGCCGGGTGCTCCTCGTCGTTGAAAAGCTCGCGATCCTGCAGTGCAACTTTCACCAGGGCGATGGCAAGCCGGCGCACGCATGCTTTCACACGCGGAGTCACCAACGGGTCGTCGAGAATTGCATCGAGCAGATTCGAGATTACCTCGACGGAATCCCCTTCTCCGTCCGCGACGCGCAATCCGGCCGCTCGCCAGGTTGTCATGAGCCGCTCTTTGAGGGCCAGAGGCCCTTTCTCGTCGGTGGCGGTGAACTTCGGCGAGCGCTGCAGGATGGACAAGGCGTCGATGACCTGGTCCAACGACTTCGATCCCATCGCCGGTGGCGGCACGGGTTGGGCCCCGGCCATATCTGCCAGGGCAGCCGGCAGATTATCGCTCGCCTTCGCCCGGCGCTCGAGGATCAGGAGACTGCGGGCGGTGTGCAGAAGGTTTCCGACAACCACGGGGGGCGGTGTTATTGACGCCGGATCGATCCCGAGCGCACTGGCGGGCTTGGACGGTTCCTGTACGGGAGCCGCTGGGCCGGCCTTCTCAACCGGCGCGACCTCGGGAACCGCTGGACCAGCGGACCGGTCGTCGCCCTGCTTTGCGCTCACCACGCGATCGGCGGCTGTTCGCTCGATCTCTGAACTCACTTCGCGGTTGGAAAGGATATTGTCCAAGTCGTCGTAGAGGGTGCCAAGACCGGCCACGATGATGTTTTCGAAGCTTCGCAGAACCGCCTGCCGGAGCGCGTTGCTCGCGCCGAGGTTCTGAATGGCATCGTGAAAAGTCAGTCCGATCCCGGTCAATCCAGCGGGATTATTTTCGTCTTCTATGGTCGTATTCAGAAGTTTCGACAGGCGCCCGGCGATCTCATTTTGTCGTTCACCGTATTTCGGCATCGCCCGGGAGATGATGTCCTTGATCACTATCCAGTCATCGAAAGTGCCGGTATCCACAAGCGCCACATCCACGGTACCGGTTTCGGACACCATCGCCTCGGTTCCCGGAACCCGGGCCCCCGGCTGATGTAGCAGGGAATTCATGGAATCCAGAAAGGTCGCTTTTACGGGCTCCTTCAGTCCGTCCAACTCCTGAATGGCCTCGAAGAACGCGCTCTGCTGCTCTCGGTCCTGGGTGTCGCGGGCCGAGGCGAACAAACTATCCTTCGCGTGCTCGAACAGCGCCGCCAGATTCGAGTCCAGGAATAGCACCAGGCGACGCCGATAGGCGGCGAGAATGCTGCTCGCATCTGCAATGTCGGCGACGTTGTCCGGTTTGCCCGCTGCTTGCTGCGCCGGCGCGGCTTCCGGCCCGGGGGCCAGGAGAAGGTGATTGAGGGCGTGAATGGCGTGACCGTTGCGGCCTTCGAAGGAAACACCCACTCCACCGGAGACGACTCTCGCAACCAGCACGTCGACTTCGAACTGCTTCAAGGCGCCGTTCACCTGCGTAGAAAAGCGCACGACCAGCTCATCGAAGCGTTCCAGCGCCTTATCGCCGATGACAATATCGCCGCCCTTGGCTCCCTCGACGGCCAAGAACAGGCCGCCTGGACAAAAATCCTGGATCTGACATGCACTGCTCGCCCCGTCCCGGGGGCCCACGATGGCGTCTACCCGCAATGGTTGTCGTACATGCTGTCGCCGATTGTCGGCGGACAGACTATCGATTTCACCCGGGAGCGCTGGCGCGCAAGGAGCGTCGGTGCCCGATTCCTGGGCGCGCTCACTGGATATGGCCATTCAATAGATTCCTAAAATGGCTCCGGGACGGAGCCCACAAAGCTATTTATCGGACAGAATCGGCCAAAATTCACATGGACACCGGGAAAATGCGACGCGATTCATACCTTTCGCTCCAGCCTCTAACAGCCGGAACTGCTGTTTTACGTCGTTGTGTCGAATACAGGGCTATGGCGGAGCCACCCTCTTGCCGATAAGGAACGAGAGGTCTCATCAGGCACCGTCTCTCAACGTAATACCAGACTTCGACCCTGTCAGCGGAAGTTGCAGATGCACGTCCACAAACCGAATTCGGCTTGTCCGGAAAAAATCGCAAAATACGAAATCGTGGATATCGCGGGCAGCGGCGCCATGGGCAATGTGTACGTTGCCCACGATCCGTTCATCGACCGTACCGTCGCTATCAAAGTATGTACCCATGACGACAATTCCGAGAGTGCCCGGGTCGCGCGCAAGCTGTTCGTTAACGAGGCACAGGCGGCCGGAGCTTTGGATCACCCCAACATTCTCAAGATCTACGACGCCGGTGAGGAGAATGGCCAGCCTTATATCGTCATGGAGTACATCGCCGAGGCGCAAACGCTGCGATCCTACTGCACGCCGGAGAATCTCCTACCCATAGCGCAGGTCATTCAAATTTCCTGCCAGTGCGCTCAGGCACTCGAGTACGCCCACGGCCGCGGTGTGCTCCACCGGGACATAAAGCCCGCTAATCTCATGCTCACTGGAGACGGCCAAGTCAAAATCGGTGACTTCGGAATCGCAAAGCGCCTGACGACCGAAGATACCGGAACCCGCCGCATGGTAGGCTCGCCGCGCTACATGTCACCGGAGCAAATCAACAATGAGACGATGACCACCCAGACGGATCTCTATTCGTTGGGCGTCAGCATGTACGAATTGCTCACCGGGAAACCCCCGTTCACGGCCAGAGGCTTATCGCAACTCCTCATGATGATTCGCAACGAAGAGCCAAAGCCGGTGAGTGCACGCCGACCTGAGATACCCGCGCCGCTGGAAGCCATCGTTAAGCGTGCTATGGAAAAATCTCTGGAATGGCGCTACGCCAGCGGTGCGGAGCTTGCATCGGATCTCACATCTCTGTACGTCCAAATCCAGCTACAAGAGATTGCCTTGTCCCCCGCACAAAGGTTCAGCGCCGCGAGGACGCTACGCTTTTTCGGAGAATTCTCCGACAGCGAACTCAGAGAGGTACTGGACGTGGCCAGCTGGGAGCACTACCCATCGGGAAGTCACATCATCACCGAGGGCAGCCTCGAGCAATCGCTCTATGTGCTGGTCAAGGGCGAGGTAACGATCGCTATCGGTGATCGCATCGTTGGAACACTGGCCGAGGGCGACTGCGTCGGCGAGCTGAGTTTCCTGTCAAACTCGAAGCGCAGCGCATCCATCGTTGCCACGGATGACATCACTGCACTGAAGATAGATGCCGCACTACTCGACTGGGCTTCCATTCCCGTACAGATGCGCTTCAACAAGGTTTTTCAACAAGTTCTCATCGAACGACTGGCGCGGACCACATTCGAGCTGGCGAAGCACGTAAGCTGACGCGGTTCACTGTCTGGAATTGTATTGGATCCAGGGCTTCAGGTCGGGGACGTGCCACTTTTTGTACCAGGCTTCCAGGTGCGGCAGTAACTGGGCGACCATCTCCGCATTGGCCTCTGGATATGATGCGGCACTGAGACACTCGGCGAGGGCGCGGCCCGTATCGCGCAGATCGAATCGTGTCGGCATACCGCCGCGGAGCACGACCTCGCCATCCACCAGAACCGTATCCACATCGCCGGCACGCGCACGAAACAGCACGATGTCCTTCGGATCGGCTTCTGGCGCGACCCACGGCCACGTCACGCGTTCCAGGTTGACCAAAACCAGGTCCGCGGCATATCCGCTCGCAATGCGCCCGAGCCGCCCTTCCTGGCGCATCAGCTTGGCGCCCCCTGTGGTGGCCATGGAAAAAACATCATCGGCATCAGGGGCCGATTCCCCCAGGATCGGCGTACCGTGCAGACGCATGGCAAGACGCATTTCTGCAAACATGTCCTCGTCTTCGTTGAGCGTGGTGCCATCCATGCCAAGCGCAACGTTTACCCCGGCTTCCAGCAGCCCGTTGAGCGGGGCGATCCCCGCACGCAGACGCAGGTTCGAGCTCGGATTGTGGCTTACTGATGCCCCGGTCTGCGCCATGACGGCGATTTCTTCCTGCGTGAGCCACACGCCATGGGCAATGGAGAATCGCGGGCTCAACACCCCGAGATCATTCAAATGCAACATGGTGTGCTGACCGTAGAAGCGCGGACCATGAATCATTTCATAAATGGATTCATCCACATGTGTCTGGATCCCGGTATCCCAGCTTTCAGCATGCTCCGCAATTCGCGACATGAACGCATCCGATACCCATTGCGGCCCCGGCGGTCCGAACCACAGACCGATACGGGGGTGGTCGTTGTACTGCCGCCATATGCTCTCCATGACCTGGAAGTACTCGTCCTCTGTAATGCGGGAGTCGTCGGGAAGCATCATCGATGCGTAGGGGCGTACCGCTTCTGGCAGGGATGCGATGAAGCGCTCGTCCTCACCGGCGCCTGACACGAGAAAGCTTTGGGTCGTAAAACCCGCCGCGGTCACCGCCCGCATCCCGGATTCATCGTAGCCACTCATGGTATTTCGCACCGTGCTCTCGAATGCATCCGCGTCGCCGCCAGCGTTCAGGACATTGACAACCGATGTGACGCCCGAGCGCAGTTGCTCGGCGGCACTAAGTAAGGCCTCCAGGCGTGGATCACCCTGGCGCGCCCGGCGGTGGGAGAGAATCCAGGGCTCCAGGAGCATATCGACGATGCCCTGTTGAATCGTGGATACGCCCTTGCTGTGATGATGGGCGTTAATTAATCCCGGCAGCACTGCCATGCTGTCTGAACCGATGACCTCGGCATCGGGATAGCGCGCCTGCAGGGTTCCCCACTCGTCGAGCGCTACCACATTGCCATCGGCGATCAATACGGCCCCACCGGTCAGCACCGCGGCATCGGCGCCGGGAATTACCCACCGGCCGCGCACAATCTTTGGCGAGCTCATTTATCCACGCTTACAGATGTGGAAACACCGTCCAGCCGATAACCCATCGTTCTTCCTCCGCGTCCCAGTCCAGACGCACGACGCCGCCGTATTGAAACCGCACTACGCGATCGTCCGTGGTTCCGGTGATCAACGTTGAAAGCATCCGCTCCATGAACGGAAGATGACCCACGTACATCTCGTTACGCTCCCTGGGCAGGTCGCCGGCGAGTGCCACGACGTCATCCAGTGGATCCAAGCCGACCCGTGATTTGACTCCTGATTTCGGCTTCAGCGAGGCGGCGAAGATTTCGGCCGTCTGTAATGCGCGAGCCTTGCCGCTGTGCCAGATGACATCGATGACGAGTCCGGAATCCGACAGGATTCTCGCCACCCGTGTAACTTCCGCTACGCCATCGGACGTTAGTCCGCGTTGCGGGTCCACGTCCTTTGAAGCGGCTTTACCATGCTGGGACAAGAAAATTGACATGTCAGCTACCCCTCATGGGCTCGTTAAGCTCGTGTGCTGCGAGAAATAATACAGGATGGCGCCGGACTCGCTCATGAGCCGCCCGCCCTCGAGCAACTCGGCCGGTACCTTGGCCATGGGGTTGATGGCGAGGAACTTCTCATCGCGTGGCTCACCCCTCGTCTGTGCCACATCGACCCGGCGATTGGCTTTGCCGACCCGGCAGAGAATCATATGCACCTTGTGGACGTTTCCAGAGTCCAGGTTTCCAAAAAGAGTGAGCAATTTCCATTCTACTTGCGAGGGGGAAAATGTCCCGGTTTCAGTGACGATGGGGCCCACCGACAATGCCCCTAAAGAGCGAACAAGTCGACAACCCGAAACCTTGGGGCGGGCTATTCTTCTTGGCTGAACAGTGCCGCCGCGGGGCGAATAACCCGGCTCAGGAGCCTTGCCAGGGAAGCAGATTCCTTCAAGGCGGAATAGCGCACAAAAGCGGGTACCTCGCCGGAGAGCGCTATTCAGGTCGGCTGTGGTATGCCGAAATACGCATTAAATATGGTGTCGGAATGGGCATGGCTAGCGAACAATTCGACTACGATGTGGGCTTCACGCTCGGCACGACCAGTGGTGTCGCCGATCCCCACATCCCGGGCTACCGGGTCGAGGGCCTCATTGGCTCTGGCGGCATGGCGTCGGTATATCTCGCTATTCAAGAGTCACTGGAGCGCCCGGTCGCTCTCAAGGTCCTCGACGATCCCGAATCCGCCGAGTACCAGGAACGATTTCTCAACGAAGGCCGCATAATCGCGTCCCTCACGCATTCCAATATCGTCACCGTCCACGACATCGGCGTCGCTTCGCGTCATCTCTACATATCCATGGAATATGTGGAAGGTGGCGACCTCAGGCGCAAAATTCGCGCCGGTATGACGCCGCCCGAGGCCTTCCACATCGTCGAGCGCATCGGTAGCGCTTTACAACTCGCCCATGATCGCGGCGTCGTCCATCGAGACGTCAAGCCGGCCAACATTCTCTTTCGCCCCGACGGGACTCCCCTGCTTGCCGACTTCGGCATCGCCAAGGACCACCACAGCGACAGCGGTCTCACTATGGACGGCAGTGTCGTCGGCAGCCCTTACTATCTCAGCCCCGAGCTCGCCAGAGCTCAAGATATCGACGGACGCGCGGATATTTACAGTCTCGGCATCATCCTCTATGAGATGTTGGTAGGGGAGAAGCCATTCAAGGGCGAATCCGCGGTCGACACGATCTTCAAGCATCTCAACGACCCGCCACCCGAGCTGCCTGAAGAGTTGATTCGACTGCAGTACTTCCTCGATAAGATGCTGGCGAAGATCCCCTCGGGCCGCTTCAACGATATGGCCGCATTGCTGGTCGAGGTACGGGCACTTCAGGAGCGCGGCTTCGATGACATTTCCGATCGTGTCGTGCGCAGCACCGACACGACGTTGATGATCGAGAAGACCTGGATTGAAAACGCCATCAGGAAAAAGCCTGCTCGCTTGAAAAGATTTCTGCGTGGCGCGAGCCTCGCCGCGGGCTTGGGCGCCATGGCGCTGGGCGGTTGGTACTTCACCGACGGCGGCACCGTGCTGCTCACTTCCAGAGACGGGACAGACACCAGCGAGTTGACCCAGATGGCGGGGTTGTCGCCGGTGACTGTCAGCGACTCAGACGGCGCCGTCGA
>JAACFO010000240.1 GCA_009937425.1 Gammaproteobacteria bacterium | reverse complement strand
AGCTGCCTCCAGGCCACCGGCTGCACCTTGTCTTGACGATAAGGAACGCCCGGCAGACCGATTGCCAGGTAATGAAAAAGCGCGCCATAGGCCAACAGCACGATGACCAACATGGGTGCCCAAAGCTTTTGACCCCAGGCGGGTTTCCAATTTTGGGCAGCACCTGGAGCGGGTGTCAGCCGCCGCGCCATTACCGGAATGATCGCCAGCCACAGCGGCCCGGTCCAATTCAAGTTCGGCTGATGCCTCAGGCTGAAGGCGGCGAACACCAACAGCGGCACCAGGGTATAGCACAACGTAAACAACCGTCGCCGCGATGCGTGGGTCGCGACGCTCGCCGGTCCGTTGCCGGGTACTGTGCGGGTAAATACCGCTTGAAATGCAGCCAATGCACCGACCGGGGTGATCAGAAACAGGATCGCACCGATCAGCAGATGAAGTGAAAAGCTGGTGGGACTGCTGACCCGGCGGGTGGTTTGAAAGCCGAAGGAAAGCCAGTCGTTTTCGAAATTCCACCAGATCACCGGCATGAATAACAATGTCGCAATAAATACCGCGATGTAGGGTTCCGGTCGTCTCAGCCAAGTCAGGCTCTTTCGGTCGATGAAAATGTATATCAAGGTCGCGAGGCCAAGCAGCGCGATGGTGTATTTCGACAGCATGCCCACGCCGATGCAGATCCCCAATCCCCACCAGGCCCAGCGCCTCTGCGCGAGCAGCGCCCGCTCCAGGAAAAACAAAGCACCGGCCCAGCTCGCGACCAGAGACGCGTCCGGCAGTGCAAAAAATCCGAAAGCAAAAAAGGCGGGGAATATGCCAACCAACATGACGCTTCTGAGCGCCGATTCCTTGTCGTAGAGATTACGTGCGAATCCGAAAGAGAACGCCGCGGTGATGAACCAGCAGAGAAACGATCCTGCCCGCACACCAAATTCCGTATCGCCGAATACGCTGGTGCCGGCGGTAATCAACCAGGCGACCATCGGCGGGTGATCCAGATACCCGAGGCTCGGGTGCTGCGCATAGTTCCAGTAATAAGCCTCTTCTGGCAATAAATCCGGCAGCCCGAGGTACACAAATCGCAGCAGCAGCGTATAGCCAACGATGCCGACCACGGCGATGCTCCAGCGGATTTTGATATTCTGCTGGTCCCGGTTTGGAAATACGAAAAAGGCGAATCCCAGATAATTCACCAGGGCGGCAGTCACTATGGCTGCGATCAAGGCGCTCTGCTCAGACATGCCGACGCCCTGGGAGAGGATTGCGAGCACACCGCCGCGCAGGAACAAGGCCATCAAGCACACCGACAGGAAGCGCACATAGCCTCCGATGGCAATGCCCTCACCTGACGAAGCGCGGAATACCCAACGGCTGTTGAGCACGTAATTCACTACGGTAGCGAGAAAGAAGCTCGTAATGTGTGCTCCCGAGAGGTTCACGCCGGCGTTTCGCAACAGTTGGAATCCGCCGAGATCGACCACCATGCCCAGGAGCCCAACCAGCGCGAATTGCGTTACCGTCGAAGTGCTGACCAATCCACCGAGTAAGGCGGCAAGCCGTCGCAGATAAGCACTGACCTGCCCGAGGCTCATCTTGGATTGGCCGTGGGTGCGGTCCCGGAATGAAATCGGTACCTCCGTGATACGCAGATCAGGGTGCCGGCCGAGCATCACCTCCAAGGCAATCTTGAAGCCTTCCGCTTTTGGGTCGACGTCCAGCAGTGGTTGGCGGCGTACCGCGAAGAATCCCGAGGTCGGGTCACTGACGCTGACGAAGGGCCAGGCAAGGGATCCCGCACCCCGGGACATGATCCGGCGTGTCCATGGCCAATCCGGTGTCTCGCCTCCCGGGATATAGCGCCCGCCAACCACCATGTCGTGAGTGCCCTCGAGTACGGGCCTCACGAGCTCCGGGACTTTCTCCGGTGGATGACTGAGATCGGCATCCATCACGACGACGACCTCACCGCTGGCTTGGGCTGCAGCCACCAGCACGTCGCCGGAGATGCCATGACCACTGTCGGCGGCAACGAATCGAACCGGCGTGCGCTCCATCCACTGCTCGGTCTTCGCCCGCGTTGCGTCCGTAGAGCCCCCATCGGCAATGAGAATCTCGAAGCTGTCGCCGGAGGCGCGCAGCACATCGCTGAGCCGCGTGAGCAACGGATCGATATTGTCCGCCTCGTTGAGGGTGGGAACAATTACGCTGATCAGCGGTGTTCTAGAGTCCGGCATCATGTTGGTTTGGATCGCGATTCAGCTGATCGATGAGTCCACTGTCCCTGGCAAAACGAGCGCAATCCTCTCACAAGCGGCGGTGTCAGGATAACCCTAATGGCGCCAAAATGTGGTTCTCGAATGACAGGCCTCCTGTTGGCCCGGGTGACCGGTTCCTGCTCGGGATGCTAATCTCGGTGCCCGATGCGCGAACACCAGGTGCGAGCGCCGATCATCCATGGCCTTCACCGAGCAAAAGAAATCATGAGCGGTATTTTGACAAGCGACCTGGACATTCTCACCCAGTGGGATACGCCGACCATCTGCAATGCGCTGGAAGTTGTGGTGCCCGAGCGGCGTGCGACGGGATTCACCAGCGAGAATTTCACCTGCCTGGACCCGAAACTACCACCCATGGTCGGCTACGCGCGCACGGCCACCATCCGCGCAACCACACCGCCGGATGAGAGCACCGATGCGCTGAAATCCCGGCGCGCCGGCTACTACGAGTATGTGGCGAATGCTCCGCACAAGACCATCGCCGTAATCCAGGATCTGGACGCCACACCGGGCTTCGGCGCCTTTTGGGGCGAGGTCAATACCGCGATTCACCGCGGATTGGGGTGTGCGGGGAGTGTTACGAACGGGTCCATGCGCGACCTGGACGACTGTGCCCCCGAGTTTCAACTCCTCGCCGGCAAGGTGGGGCCCAGTCACGCCCACGTGCACATCGTCGACTTTGGCTCGCCGGTAACGATATTCGGCATGCGGGTACTGCACGATGACATCATTCACGCGGACCGGCACGGTGCAGTAGTAATACCTGCGAGCGCCGTAAAGCAGTTACCCGCGGCCGTCGAACTGCTGCAACGCAGAGAGGCCGTGATTTTGCAGGCGGCGCGCGGCCCCGACTTTGATATCGACAAACTCAAAAAGGCGACGGCCGACGCAACAGATATACACTGAGCGAGCACGGTGTCCATGAAAAGAAAAGTTTTTCTACTCCAGCCGATTCACGACGCAGGTCTGGTACTGCTGCGCGAACGCGACGATGTGGACGTCGTGACCGCGAGCGCAATCTCGGAAGAGGTCCTGATACGGGAAGTTCGCGATGCCCATGCCATCATCGCCCGGGCGACGCCTGTCAGCCGTACGATGATCGACGCGGCCAGAGATCTTCTCATCGTGGCCCGGCACGGAGTCGGCTATGACCAGGTCGATGTGGCGCGACTGACGGAACGCGGAATTCCTCTTGCTATTGCTATTCACGCTAACGCGCTGTCGGTGGCTGAGCACACTCTTTACTTTATTCTGGCTCTGGCAAAGCGTGGATTCACCTTCGACCGGGCGGTCAGCCGCGGCGACTTCGATGTACGCGCAACACTGCGGGGAGCGGACATTTCCGAGAAGTCTTTGCTGGTCATCGGCTTCGGCCGCACCGGCACACGGGTTGCCAAACTTGCACGGGCCTTCGATATGAAAGTGTTCGTTTACGATCCCTACATCGATCAATCGTCCATCGCTCCGGCGGGCTGCACACCCGTGGATGACTACGTTTCAGTCTTACCGGATATGGACATGGTCACGCTGCATTGTCCGCTGACGGAAGAAACCACGAACATGATCGGCGAACGTGAGCTCGGCGCCATGAAGCCGTCCGCCTACGTTATCAACTGTGCCCGGGGCGGCATCGTCGACGAACACGCGCTGGGCGCGGCGTTGGAGAACAACAGCATCGCCGGTGCCGGCCTGGACGTTTTCGTGCGCGAACCACTGCCCGGTGATGATCCCCTGCTCGGGATCGATAATCTCATCACCAGCCCCCATGTGGCGGGCGTAACCCTGGAGGCAAGCATGAGAATGGCGACGGGCGCCGCGGCCAATGTCCTGGCGGCTTTCGACGGCACCCTGGATCCGGCGGCGGTGGTGAACAGCGAAGTGTTGGACTCCGCGCCGCTGCGTGGGACGAATCGCTGAACGCGATTCCTCCCCCGGCGCTCCATCCACATGGCGTGACCGTGGCTGAAGTCGTTCGTACCCGACCGGTCCACGCCACGCATCAAGATCATTTGATGGCACGCTCGAGCAGGTCCAACCTGTCCTGCCCCCAGAAAAGTTGCTCTTTATATATGTAGGTAGGCGCACCGAATACCCCGCGGTCGATGGCCTGCTCGGATTCGCTCGCGCGCAAATCCGCTATTTCGGTCGCTCCCGCCGCCGTGATCAGGCTTTCACCATCGAGATCGCACTCGCCGGCGATGGCCAGCAAAGTATCGCCATCGGCGATATTGCGTTCTTCGGCCCACACCGCCCGCATCAGGGCACCGGCGAAGCGCATGTCTCCGCCCCCCGATTCCCGCGCCGCCAGCACCATGTGTGCCGCCAGTACTTCGTCGGCCGGCCAGAACGCAGG
>JAACFO010000239.1 GCA_009937425.1 Gammaproteobacteria bacterium | reverse complement strand
ACCCATTTTAGCCGTTGGACCCTAAGACGCGAATGTCTCCTATGCCAGCAGATGCGGTCATTCAGTTCCAGCCATCTGACGGGTACTATCGGCTAGTTCCTGCCGTCCGAGGGTCATTTCCACCTCAGCTTCGTATAGTAGGCGAGATGGTCGGATGCATTATGATGCTTGGGGGCGACGACGGATGCATCCAGGACTTCGAACGAACTTGCTTGCGCGAAAATGTAGTCGATCCGATGACCGCCGAACGTACCCATTGCCTGTCCCGTGTTCACTGCTGCCGCCGTATCGATGAATCCAGCTGTTTTGGTTATCAGAGAGGTTCTCGAGTCAAGCGGCGCCATGTTGAAATCACCGATGAGTATCGTCGGCAGGGCGAGTGATTCGACATGATCCAGAATGCTCGTTATCGAGCTCTCACTGTGCAGACGATGGTCGGTGTGCACGCTTACGAGTGCCGTGCGATGGTCATTGATTAACGCGACCGCGGTCACGACGCTTCGATTTATGCTCCCGCTTCCGCCGACTGATGTAACCTCCGAGTCTAGGATCTCGAACTTGGTGAGCACCGCATTTCCCCACCAGCGACCGTAACCACTCGGGTTGTGGGGGCTGTACGCGTAGTTCATGTCGAGCGCGGCGGCCAGCTCCGCCACGTGAGCGCTGTCGACCTCTTGAAGGCCGACGACATCGGGATCCACGGACCGTATCGCCGAAACCACGCGGTCCAGCCTCTTGGTGCAGCCCCGGAAGAAGCTGCTGCTCGCCGCGCCCCAGTTCTCCACACCGCAGCCGTGACGGATGTTGAAAGCCATGACGATCAGGGTTTCTTGAATATTGGGCGTATCCGACGCCGAGCGGATGTTTTGGGTGGTGCAAGAAGCCGACAGCAACAGGCAAACGAACGCAACGGCGACACCGGCTTGGATCCGCTTCGATGACCCTACTCCGTAAAGCACGAGATTACCTTCGTTGGTCACAGGATACGTGACATGATATCAACTCTCGGGATTCGAGCTGAGCCGTATCCCGATTGGGTTAACCGCGAGCTTCATAGAGATCGATGTCCGGGGTCGCTCGTTGGCTGGACCGGGAACGACGGCAATGGGTCGGTGCTTGTCAATTACCACATGACTCCTGAATGACCGCTTTCACTATAAGCAGCCGTTCGCCGACGATGGCGGAATGACCGGAGTTGGCCGAAAGCCGCCCTTCTTGTTGGGGATAGCCCACACCGCTGAAATTGGCTGCGATGCTGTGCGCTCCCTCCCCTGCCGTGCAGGAATTTTGCCGGAATCAGTCCAGCCCCGTTGTGCTCAGTCAGGCAATTGCGTCCACGGGCGTCTCCAGATAGCCCAATGAATACAGCTAATTAGAAATACTCAACTGCCTTCGGGAGGCAGGGGTCGGAGGTTCAAATCCTCTCACCCCGACCAGTCTACTCAATAAGTTACGGTTCAAGCCCTTTGCAACGGGTGCCAACAGCTAGGTCATAAGTCCACAGTAAGTCCCAGGTAAATGCATGTTTGTAGCTGGAACGCAGCTTTTGCGTGCTGGCAGGCACTCAATAGCACACTTAAACAATACCCCCGATCCACCTCTCCGGCTGCCATTCTGTCTGGCTGAAAGGCGTCTAGCAAACCGGGGTCGATTGAGATGTTCCGCTGGCGATTGCCGTCGCCGTCATCCGGGGCACGGCTTCCTCTTTACCGAGGCGCAGAGCGAGGGACCGACTGGTCAGAATTCCCCGCACCACTTTCTCCACAAGTCTCGAAATGCCGCCTCCAGATTCCGCGTGTAACGGACGCCGTCGCACAGTGGAGATGCAGTCATGCGCTCACGCAATGATGCACGAATCGTCTCGAGTCGGTCGAGATCACGAGCCAGGTCGGTGGAAACGGTAATGTAGTCGTCCTGCGTTTCGGCTATGAACTCCCTCAACCCGACGTTCGACAAATGACTGGTACTGTGCCGTCCAGCGAACGTCTCTCCACTGAGAGTAATGACCGGCACGCCCATCCACAGTGCTTCACACGTCGTAAGCCCACCAGAGTAAGGAAACGGGTCGAGAGCGATATCGATTAACCCATAGTTTCTAAGTAACGAGGCGTGTCGGACAAAACCTTGGAGCTCGATGCGAGAACTTTCTATTCCGTGAGATTCAAACAAATCGCAGATTCGATTTTGGGTACCGCTGTCATCAAGTGCGTGCGTCTGCAGCCTGATCTTCGAATCGGGTAAAGCTTTCAACACTTCTGCCCACAGTTGCACGACCTGGTTCGTTATCTTCCATATGTTGTTGTAGCAGCCAAATGTAACATAGCCTCGATCACGAGCCGGCAACCCACTTACCGCAGGAGCATAGTCAGGAGGAGCATAACAGACGTAGCCATCTGGCAATCGGAGTAAATTTTCGCTGTAGAAAATGTCACTTCCCACTGGCGTCTGAAACTGGTCAGTTATCAGATAGTCGACGCCGTCGACACCGGTCGTCCCGATGTGTCCGCCACCGCACAGCTGTATGGGTGCAGGTCTTCTGGCAATCGTCAGCAATCGATTACCATGGGTGTGTCCATCAAGTTCCACCAGGATGTCGACCCGGTCTTCATTCACTATTTCCGCAAGGCTCTCATCATCCACGTTCAGAACGTCGCGCCATTGGTCTGCATGTGTGATGAACCGATCCGTCAGTTCGTCAGGCCTTTCCACACTTGAGTAAACAATGATCTCGAATTCCTCTTTGTTGTGCGCGGCGAATACCGGGTCAAGGAAATAGCCCACGGGATGACGTCTCAGGTTAGGGGACAGATAACCGATTTTCAGCCGACGTTCCGGTGAACGGTCGTTGTAGTATGAAGCTTGACGCACCGACAGAGAACGAGCGTGGGAATCGTTCCACTTGCGCGCTTCCTCGAGAATTGCTGCTGCATCAAAATCGGGATGGCAATGCATAATATGAATCAAACTCGAATGGCCTTCTCTGTCAGGCTTAATTTCAAGAGTTTGCCGGATACTGGCCAATGCTTCGTCGATCAATCCCTGTTCCTTCAGGGCCGCGCCGAGACCAATGTGAGCGACAATCAGATCGGGCTGTATCGAGATTGCTCGGCGAAAGCTCTCGGTAGCTGCGGTGAACTGACGGAGATCTCTGAGCGCACTACCCAAGGCAGAGTGCGCCTCGGCAGAATCAGGTTTGAGTGCAATAGCCGCGCGAAAGATTTCAAACGCCGATTCATATCGTTCGGATAAAAACAAGGCCCGGCCGAGGTTGAGACGTGACTCAACGCAATCGGGATCGAGCGTGACGGCGCGCTCAAAGTACATGATGGCGTCTTGCCAACGGGAGAGTTTAACCAGTGACTGTCCGAGGTCGTTGAGAGCACTGACCCGATGGGGTTCTATCCGCAACGCCTCCTCATACGAATCGATGGCCGCATCGTACTGCTCCAACTGCTGAAAAGTTACCCCCAGATTAAAGTAGAGATCGGCGGATTCAAGACCGAGCGCGGTGGCCTTTGTGTACTCATCGACGGCCTCGTGCAGCTTTCCCAGTTTTCGCAGAATGTTGGCCAGGTTGAATCGAGCTTCTGCAACTTCCGGCTCAGTTTGAACGGTTTTCGTATAGTAAATCAGTGCTTCATCATTATCGCCAAGTTCCTCGAGCAACGTGGCCAGATTACTGTTTGCACCAGGATGATTCGGGTAAACGTCGAGCGCAATGCGGTAGTGCTTACTCGCCTCCTCGGATTTACCCTGCTCCTTGAGAACATTGGCAAGGTTGTTGTGCGCTTCAGCGTAACTCGGCTTCAGCTCCGTCGCTGCTCGAAAACGCTTCTCGGCGTCCGTGTTCTTTCCCTGACTCAGGCATGCGAGACCCAAATTGTAATGGTAGTCCGGCGCGCGAGGCCGACTCTCTAAAGCGCGGCTGATACAATCGACGGCGATTTCGTATCGCCCGGTCTCCATTGCTACGACTCCGAGGAGATTCAAAATGTCTGGTTGGCTCGGCTGCTCTTTGAGTAGCCTGTGGTAGAGGGACTCCGCCTCCGTTAACCGACCTGCCTGGTGAGCCCCGAGTGCGGTCTGGAAGAGATTTCGCAGATGAGGCAAGACTTCTCTGTCGCCACTTGTTGCCACGGTAATTCCCAACTCCAGACGCGCGGGTTCGTGCTCGATGGTCAGGCTAGGCGCCCGGGATATTCAGCGAGACCAGTCCTCTCACCCCGACCAATCCAGAAACAGCTATTCTCCTGGCCGGTACCATGGCTTCTGCTTGCGCCAGTCCTGATCCTGCAAGTTGTATCGCTCTGCATGCTCGTCGAGCATCTTGTTCTGAGCGTTGAAGGCCGGTCCCCATTCTCCACTCTTGATGAAGTCGCTCATCGGGTCGGGCACACCTGGTTGCGGCGGGGGTTGCTGCGCGGTGCCCGGCACGCCCCAGGCGTTGGGTGTGCTCACAGCCAGGCGTTCCTTTACCTCGTCCTTGGTTACGTTCCAGACCATCATGTCGGTGGCAATGGACAACGGACCATCGTAGGTTTGCCGAATACTGTCGTAGTAGATGTTGTATTGCTGCGTGCCCTTGTCGAGCAAAGCGTGATATGCGATGGCATGCCGAGGCTTTATCGTACTCATGATCT
>JAACFO010000086.1 GCA_009937425.1 Gammaproteobacteria bacterium | reverse complement strand
ATCCTGCAATTGCATCGCCGTGCCTTCCGGCATTTTGACGTTGAAAAACTTGGCGTCGTAGGCGGTCCAACGCGGCGTCGGAATCTCGATGACGCGAACGTAGTAGAAGGCGCGTAGCTTGGGATCGAAATCCGGATCGGTCCAATGCGCGGCCAGGAACGGATCACCGATCATGTTGGTATAACTGGCATCCGCAACGTCGACCGTGTTACCCACGGGGCGTTCACAACGGCGCTCCACGATGGCACGATCATCCGAGCAGGCAACGTCGTAGATACGTTCATGCACCTCGCCGCGTGAATCCAGCCAACCCTTGATGACCTGGATGCAATCGAGGTTGGCGCCATCTGCATCGCGCAATGCTCTAACCATGAAGTTCGGTACCTGACCGCGCTGCGCATTCCTCAGGTCGCCGCCCATCGGCACGCCGCGGGCGTATCCCGTACGGGCAAAATCCGGGCGATGTACTTCGTCCGCCTTAAAATCCCAACCGCCGAACACGCGAACTTTGAGTCGTGTTCCGGTCGTCGCATACACTTCTTTGCGTTCCATCGCATCCCAGATGGCTTCACGTGTATTCTGTCTCGCCCATATAGCGGCCAGACCGGAGGCCCCAACGTCGGCTACGAGAATGGACAGCTCGGGTTTTTCGCCTTTGACCAGCGCGTGAAAAGCGCGCTCGGCATTCGGCTCGACGAACGGCGCCTTGCTGAAGTTGTTCTCTTCACGGGTCGTCGGAAGAGCGGTGTGATTGTCCGTGCTGCCGATCATGCCGAACTTGAAGGGATTGGCGCCCAGCTTGGCTTCCTGGCGCAGACCTTCCTTCAGCGCTGAACGTGCATATTCCTTGGGCAGCATGTCGGGGGTCTTGGGCACCTTGCCCGAAAGGTTGCCATTGTCAAGGGTTTCGAAGTCGGCGAACTGGTCGTCGGGCGACAGCAACGGATGTGCCTCGCCGTCACCCTTCTGCTGCGTCACCTCGTAGATTGGTTCGAGGCGCATGCGCCTTTCGGCGTAGGCCCGGGTGAGCCGTTTTCCCGTGTAGGTCTTCGTGTCGAACATCAGGCCGTTCGACAAATTGCCGTTGTGCGCGGCGGCCAGCACGTTCCCCCCGGTCTTCTCCTGGTAGCGATCCATGTAGTCCCACAGATCTTCGACGTCATGGGAATCGTACTGCGAGTACGGCAGGACCTGACTGGTCTTGTCGGCTCCGTCGCGGAAGATCACGACCCGGTGCATGTTGTTGCCACTGGGCATCGAGGTCCACTCGAAACCGATGAAGGTGGTGAAGACGCCAGGGACATAATATTTGTCAGCGTTCTCGACCACTCTGGCCCAGACGGTTTGCACCATCTTGGGCTCGTTGATCTGGTCCCTGTCGTCGGCCCTGAGCCACTCGAGAAAGGCGTCGTAGCCGTCGCCCGCCTTGACCATGTCGTGCCAGCGCTTGCCAGTAGGGTTCGCGAGCAAAATCGGATCCGAGTGACTGATGAAATCTGCCAGCCCCAGGTTCTCGGCGTGGTCGGCGACGACGACAAAGTCGAGCGGCCGAATAAGCTTGACCTGCCAGCCCAAATAGCTGGTGACGGCTTCGCCGCGGGAGACGCGATAGGCCACGTCTGGCCCCAGCGTGGCGCCGGCCATGCCGATGTCGGTGGACCAGGAAGTGTGCAGGTGCGTGTCACCGAAGTAGACAGTTGATGGAAAGTGATCGCCCGCATACGGCGAGTACTCTTTTTTCGGCGCGTCGTACTTGTCTCGTTCGGGCGCGACGTCCTGAGCAAGCAGCGGAACCGTGAGCAATAGTCCTGCAATTAATAATGCTCCTGCACCTATCAAGTCTCTCGTTTTCACGTTGAATCTCCCCAAATCTCTGGATTCTTCATTTCTGCCATAATAAATGCAGATTTTCCGGCTTCAGCGGCGTGTTAGACTCGGTACGGACACAGCACCGCCATATTGATATTTTCGAGACGGACGCGCCGTCTGACTATCCGTTTTTCGACAACATGAACGAGACCAAGCTCTCCACAATGTGTGCCGATGAACCCGGGACAGGCGACCAGACGCCCCACCCGGCGGCTTATTGCAGCATCGAGGAAATGCAGGCGGCCGCCGAGTCTGAGGGCTGGTCGATCGATTACCGACAGCTGCAAGCGGGCAGGTTGGTTGTTGGGTCGGTGTCCGGAGAGTGCGCCACGATCTCACTGCTGGACGAATGTGCTTCGGGGCGGATCGAGGCGGTGGGCGAGACCCCGGAAGGACACATTACGGTAGTGATGCCCTGCGGCCGGAATGGGCTTCGGATTAACGGCAAGTCGCTCGATCGCCGAGGGCTTTTCGTACTCAAGTCCCGTGCGGAAATGCATGCTGTTACTGGCGGACACACCCGTGCGCTGGGAATGCATATCCCGATTTCACATTTGAAGCCGACTGAACGCCCTGACATTCTAATCAAAGACACGCGCTTGTTTAGCCCGGTCTCGATGATCGAGTCCTCTCCGACATCAATCGAACGATTGAGGCGATTGATGTGCGCGGCAATTTATCGACCCGTGTCTGGTCGTTGGCAGGAAGAGCGCGCTTCCGGTCTGACCACAGCATTGGCCGAAGTCATCAATAAGTGTGACTCGTCCACATCGGTAGATGAAGACGAGCCTTGTACGAAACGCCTGCGTACCATTAAGCGCGCATGCGAATTCATTGAAGCGCACCTGGACGAGCCGATTCGGATCGTCCAGGTCTGTACGTATAGCCGAACCACTATTAGCCAACTCGAGCGAACGTTTCGGCGCGAGCTGCAAATGTCACCCGGCCAGTATATTCGCGCGCACCGCCTGATGTCCGTAAATCGCAAACTGATTCACGCCAATAGGAACGGCGATTCGATAACACGGATCGCCACAGATCATGGCTTCACCCACCTCGGCCGATTTGCCGGCGCTTACCGAGAACAATTTGGCGAGCTGCCCAGCGAAACGCTGAACCGAAAATGACCCGGAGGAATGCGCGAGCCGCTGCGCGCTCCTCGTATCGATCCTGCGACCCCTGCCTTTGGAGGGCACTGCTCGGAAATGGATTAAGGCTGCGGGACTTTTGCGGGAGTAAGTCCTGCTTCGTTATGCACAGTACTGCAATCTTGTCCGTGGACGCCTCCTGATTGATCAATAAAACAATCAGTTAACATCCAAGACCTGGATTCGGGAGGCAGGGGCCGGAAGTTCAAATGTTCTCACCCCGACCAATTTTCCTCATATCGGCTTTGGCTTCCTGCGTCGCTCTACCTCTTCGGTCGATAGTCAGATGTGCCAAATTTGTGCCACTGTGACGTTTGCTGAAACAGGAAATCAGCGAGTTACGTGGGTTTGCGAATGCGGCAAGCGTCGCAAGTGACTGTTCTAGTTGAAATGTTGAATTCGTCCGTGTGACTTCGAACCAGGTGGTCGGCGGTTCGAGTCCCTCCGGGCGCGCCAAGAATTCAACGAGTTACGGCGCAGCACTCCGCGCTTTGCGCAATCGAGTCACCAATAAGTCACCACACGGACGAACCAGCATACCCACCTAGGGGTACCGACAAGTTAACTCCACTCTGCCAGAACGTCCTGCCTCTCGGTCTGCATTATCCCGTCGTTGCTTTTTCCCAGGACACAAAGGCGCCCTGCCTCAAAATTCGGTAGTGCTCGGCGGAAACCAAATGTCGACCAGGATTGAAAAGATTGTACACGGCAGAATGCACAGCCAAGAAGCATTGAGCCTGATGGGATGACTTGAATCGTCGCATGCCACGCTCCCGTACCCTGGTAGGTTGATGTGAAAGCTCGGCCCGATTATTGGCATACTGCGACGAATCTTGAATGGTCTCGGGGATCAGTTCTCGGCGTGCAACACGATAACTTCTCAACTTATCAGTCACGGTCTTCCTGGGCTCATCACGAAGTCTACTTAGCAGGCGCCTGAAAAAGCGCTTTGCAGCCTTACCGTCCCGGCGGGTCTGTAGAAACACATCGACCACTTCTCCATCTTGATCGATTGTTCGCCACAGATAGTGCTGCTTGCCCTGAATCTTCACGAAGACTTCATCGATGAAAAGCGTATCCCCATATCCTTGATGCCGACGCTTCAATCGCCTGGCATATCGTGGTCCAAACATGTTACACCACAATCGAATGGATTCACGGCTCACGGTAATACCGCGTTCGGCTAGAAAATCTTCAATATCTCTATGACTTAAGTTGAATCGATAGTACAGCCACACGGCATATTGGATAATATCGGGTGGGTACCGATGGCGTTTGTATAGGCTAGCTTGTTTATTCTTCCAGGAATTCTCGCCCGGAGGCAGTTAATTTGTCAGTACCGTCAAGGGGTCTCCTAGGGACATACTCAATAGATAAGCCTCAGAATAATCGTCGGGCTATCCGGGATCGTGCGCGGCTGCAGACTCCTCTATCTGCTGCCAATTCTTCAGCCCGACTAGATCCATGAACTGCTCGAGGGTTGCGAACTGGTCTGTATCGCACTCCATCCGGTCGCTGTGCATATCGGCCAATAGCAATTCCAAGGAACGCGCGACCCTTTTGATCAGCGTCGTCCCGTGCACGATCATCTTGAACCCCATCTGATGTAATTCACGGTTCGACAGGATGGGCGTTTTCCCTCCAATCAACATATTGCACATCTGTGGCACGTCGAATGCATTCGCGACACGCTCGAGTTCTTCGAGATTTTGTGGTGCTTCGATAAAGATGCCATCGGCGCCGGCCTTCAAATAGCGTTCCGCTCTGCGTAGCGCGTCGTCCAGCCCATGAACGGCTCTCGAATCTGTACGCGCGATCAGGAAGAAGTCTTTGTTTTGGCGCGAATCGGCCGCCGCGCGGAGTTTCTCTTCCATGATGCGGGGCTCGACGACCTGCTTGCCTTCGGTATGCCCACAGCGTTTCGGGGCGACCTGATCCTCGAGCAGAATAGCCCCGGCACCCATCGATTCATAGGTTTGCATCGTGCGCACAACATTTTTGACATCGCCATAGCCGTGATCACCGTCGATCAAAGCCGGTATATCCACGGCACTGACAATGTCACGCATGCCCTCTGCCATCTCCCCGAGGCCAACCAGACCGATATCCGGCAGCCCATAGCGCGCGCCCACCAAGGGAAAGCCGCCAATGACAAAACCATCGAAACCAGCCTGCTCGATGAGTTTCGCACTCAAAGCATCGTAGGCCCCCGGCAAAACAAAGGGACGATCCATGTTCATCAGGTCCCACCATAGGGATTTGCCAGCAGTCATTTGATGCTCCTGTTGCGGGCGAAGGAAAACGCCCGGGCTCAGAACGTCCCAGGTGCTTCTTGACCTCACTTAGATAAAAGTATACAAACATACATAGCTTTGGAAGACAAGATACAACAATAATCTGCATCCAATCGGAAGTATTCATTCGGTCATATCACTATTTGCCTTGAAGGCATGGCGACTCCTCCGAGCGGAACATTTCACTCAGGTCAAAGAGAGGGAGACTGTCACAATGAAACGCCTTTTAATCGGATTAGCCATTGCTGCGATCGCAGCATTCAATACTCTTCCCGTCAGTGCCGAGACCACGATTCGCGTTACCCTGCAATTGCCCGAGAAGCATTCGTTGGGTCAGAACTGGCTCGCATTCAAGAAAATCGTCGAGGAGAAGTCAGAAGGTGAGCTCAAGATTGAGCTTTTCCCCTCGGCGCAACTCTACAAAGACAAGCAAGTCCCCGAGGCAGTGGGTTCCGGCGCTATCGAGGCCGGCTCGGCATTTCTAGGGCGCTTCGCCGGTTCGGTGCCGGCCGTGGAGGTTATCAACGTCCCATTTCTGTTCGACACCGAAGAGAAACTGCGCGCCGCTACCAAAGGTGGATCGGAAATTCGAGAAATTCTGGATGCGGCCGTACTCAAGGAGACCGGTGCAAGAGTACTGTGGTGGCAGGCATTCGGACGAAACATTTATCTCAGCAAGGACGCGCCCATCCGCGTTCCCGCCGACCTGAAGGGCAAGAAGGTCCGGACCTACGGCAAAATTCTTGGTTGGACGGTCGAAGCGCTCGGCGGCGCACCGACTTTGATGTCGGGCTCGAAGCAATTCCTAGCCTATCAGCAGGGAGCCGTCGATGTCGGCATGACCGGAGCGGCAACCATCGAAAGCCGTAAGCTCTATGAAGTCATGAATCATGCGACCCTGAGCTACGATAGCGCAGTGGAATTCGTTGCCATTATCAACAACAAGTTCTTCGAAGGCTTGTCCAAGAAGAACCAGGACATCATCCTCGATGCCGCGGCTACGGTAGAGCAAGATTTACGTGACTACATCTACGCCAATGAAACAGTCGTAGTCGACGGCGTACGCTCGAAAATCAATATTATCGAGTTGACCGAGGCGGAGCGGGACCAATGGCGCCAAGCCACCAAAGGCGTTGGCGATCGCTTTGCCAAAGAGCGCGGCGACATCGCGGCCCAAGTCATCAAGGCGGCGCGCTCGCTCTAAGTTCGTCTCCCATGTCAGGCGCGGCGGTTTGCTAATTGCCGCGCCTGACACTGGTTGTTCACGCACCAACGTAGCGGATCAGGTCCCCAAGACCAGCGGTGTCTGCAAAATGAATCGATTCGCCCGCAGTGTAGATACGCTATCTGAATGGTCGGGTCGTTTCAGCGCCTGGATTTTCTTCACGATCGGCCTGTTCATCACCTACGAAGTCGTCATGCGGTATGTCTTCACCGCCCCGACCGTTTGGGTTGACGAAGTTTCCCGCGTAATGCAGATATGGGCGGCCTATCTAGGGGCGGCCTATGTGCTCAAGCATCGCAAGATGATCACCATCGAGGTCATTTTAAAGGATCCGTCGAGTATCAGGCGCCGTATGGCCGACACCCTCGCCATCATCATGTTGCTGGTATTTGTCGTGCCAGCCGTGTATTTCGGCTTTCAGCTTTGGCTCAAGTCAACTTTGGCCGGGCACACCACTGACAGCTTTCTGGGCTCCCCTAAGTGGCTAACCCATGCTTCTGTGTGGATAGGCTTGGGACTACTGGCATTGCAGTCCATCGTCGAGCTGTATCGCGTCTGGTTCGCCGGTATTCAACCAAGCGATTACGACCAGATTGCCGATTCGTACTGACATGGAAACCATTCTAATACTCACCGCTCTGGTCGCGCTGTTGGTGCTGCGCACTCCGGTGGCGTTCGCACTGGGCGGATTGGGCGTTATTTTGCTTTCACTCAAGGGATTGCCGTTGATCAGCGTGCCGCAACGCTTGTTCGGAACCATGGATAGTTTCGAACTGCTTGCCGTACCCATGTTCTTGCTGATGTCCAATATATTGCTGCGCGGTGGGGTTGGAAAAGATCTTTACACTGCCGTACAGAGTTGGGTCGGCCATTGGCCTGGTGGGCTTGGCGTCGCGACCGTGGTGAGCTGCACCTTATTCTCGGCGATTTCGGGGTCTTCAGTCGCCACAGCTGCCACCATTGGCACGGTGGCGGTGCCAGAAATGACTTCACGAGGGTACGACCGGTCCTTCGTGCTGGGCATTCTCGCTGCGGGTGGCACCTTGGGCATCCTCATTCCTCCATCCATACCGCTTATTATCTATGGCGTCATCACCGAGTCGTCGATTCCCACGCTATTCTTGGCTGGCATCGGTCCCGGGCTCTTCCTGGCCACGATATTTATCGTCTACAGCATGCTCTACGCCAGGATCGGAGGCGCCTACGATCCCGTTTCCAAGGCAACCTGGGGAGCACGCCTGCGGAGCCTGTTGCTGGCCTTGCCGACCGTGCTGCTCGCGGTAATGATTATCGGATCAATCTACGCGGGAATCGCCACGCCGTCGGAAAGCGCTGCGCTCGGATTCGTCATCGCGTTGGTCATAACCTTTGCCATGGGGCGCATGACCTGGGATAAGGTGAAAGAAGGATGTTACGCGGCGTTGACCACGACGGTGATGATTTTCATCATCATTGCCGGTGCCAAGGTATTCTCTTACGCTATAACGCTGTATCTGATTCCGCAGACAATCTCGAGTTTTCTCACCGGAAATATTTCCGATCCCGCCCTGTTCATGTTGGCCGTGGGCGCTGTATTACTGATTATTGGTTTTTTCCTTGAATCACTGAGCATGCTGCTCATCATGGTGCCAGTTCTTTTCCCGGCTTTGGAAACCATGGGAATCGATGCGATCTGGTTTGGGATATTTTTCGTCATCCTCATAGAGACGGCCCTGATCACGCCGCCCGTCGGACTAAATCTTTTTGTTATCCAAGCGGTCGCCGGGGGGGGACTGGATGAAGTGGTAAAGGGCGCCTGGCCTTTCGCGCTTATCATGCTGGTCACGGCTGCTCTGTTGTGGTTCTGGCCTTCCCTGACGCTGTACATACCGTATCGCATGTGACGACTTAGATTTTGGAGAAGCGAATGTATCCGGTTTGCCCACTCGAAAACGCCTCCGCCAATGGCATTCGTCAGGTCATCGATACAGAAGGAAAGCTGGCCGGAGACCTGCCGGATCCCGAAATACCCGACGACCAACTGATTCACCTCTACGAGACCATGGTCCTGGTGCGTGCAATCGACGACAGAGGTTGGACACTGCAGCGCTCTGGCCGTGTTGAATTCTGGATTCCCCACCGCGGTCTGGAAGCCGTTCACAACGCGGCGACGCTGGCCTTCGATGCCAAGGACTGGATTTGGATGGGCTACCGCCACCCGGGTGTAATGTTGTTGCGCGGCGTCCCACTGCTGCAATTGTTTACACAATTCTTTGGCCGCGTCGGCGAGCCTCTGAAGGGGCGGCGCCTGCCTACCATGATGGGTGACGGCCGGGTAAATGTTGTTCCCATGACCACACAGGTGGGTTCCTATATTCCTCACGCCTGCGGTGCGGCCTGGGGAGCCAAACTCAAGGGACATGACACGCGTTTTCTCGCCATCTTCGGCGATGGTGCATCCTCGCGCGGCGAATTTCACAGCGGCATGAACTTCGCCGGGATCCATAAACCCCCCATAGTGTTCATCTGCGAGAATAACGGTTGGGCCATCAGCACGCCGCAGTCTCTGCAAACCGCATCTACCACTTTCGCCGAGAAGGGTGATGCATACGGGATACGTAACTTGCGCGTTGATGGCAACGACCCGCTCGCCGTGTATTCGGTCGTCCGCGAAGCCAGGGCTCTCGCGCCAGAGCGGGGCGCAACACTGATTGAAGCAATCACTTATCGTATGGGCTTCCATACCTCATCCGACAATCCCGATCTATATCGAAAGCCCGAAGAGGTTGAAATTTGGGAGCCTTGGGATCCCCTCAATCGGATGCGCAAGTATCTCGAGCGCAGAAAGCTCTGGGATGGCAACAAGGAGGAGGCCCTGTGGGTTCGCTGCAAGTCCGATATTTCCGATGCCGTCAACCAGGCCGAGACGCTCGATTTTCCTCATCCGTCGAGCATGTTCGACGATACATTTCACGAGCTTACATGGATGCTTGAAGAGCAACGCGCTCAGTTGCTTGCGGACCTGGAGGAGCCGATATGAACGCGGCAGGCATCGCGACAGGTGCTGAGACGACCGTCTTGGAGGCTTTGAAGGCGGGCATGTCTCATGCCATGGACTCCGATCCGGACGTCATCTTACTGGGTGAGGATGTGGCGCGTGCGGGTGGAATATTCCGCACATCCACCGGGTTGTTTGAGCGATTCGGCCCACAACGGGTCATCGATACACCACTCGATGAGAAAGGGATCGTCGCGCACGGGGTGGGACTTTCACTCTACGGTCTGAAGCCCATTGTGGAGATTCAGTTTTCCGGCTTCATCCACGACGCTTTCGAGCACATCATGTTCTGCGCTGCCCGCTACCGGTGGTCAACCGGGGGGCAGTACAGCTGCCCAATGGTAATCCGCGCACCATCCTATGGCGGGATTAAGGGCGGTTTCTGGCATAGCCAAAGCGTGGAGGCTTATTTCGTTCATCATGGTGGCATGAAGATTTTGTGCCCCAGTACGCCGGAAGATGCCTATCGGATGATGCTTGCAGCGGTTGCCGATCCCGATCCCGTGTTGCTCGTGGAACCGGTTCCATTGTATCGATCGCTCTCGGCGATATTCGAAATGGATGGAGTCCCCGCCGCAATCGGCGAGGCTGCAGTTACCCGTGAAGGCCGCGATGTCAGTGTGCTCACCTACGGGCCGATCCGTTATCAAGTGGAGCTGGCGGCAAACGGGCTGGCTGAGAAGTCCAATATCGACGTCGAAGTCATCGATCTTCGGACATTGATTCCCTACGACATCGAGACCATCGTGCATTCGGTGAAGAAAACTGGACGGGCGGTCATTGTTCACGAGGCGCCATTGAGCATGGGTTTTGGCGCCGAGCTCGCCGCTGTCGTTCAGGAAAAGGCCTTCGGTTATCTGCATGCCCCCATTCAACGCGTCGCGGCGCCCGACGTTCCCTATCACTTCAGCATTGGAGATGAACACTATCGTCCCAGCGCCAAGCGGATACGGCTCGCGATTGAGCGCACCATGGAGTTTGAATTCTAATGTTTGAGTTTCTCTTGCCCGATATCGGTGAAGGTATAAGTGAAGCGGAATTGATCAGCTGGTCTGTTCAGCCTGGTGACCAAATCGAGGAAGACCAAGAGCTGGCCACCATCAGCACCGACAAGGTCAATGTCGAACTGCCCTCGCCTCGCGCGGGTACCGTCAAGGAATTGTGCTGGGAGCCCGGCGATATAGTGAAAGTCGGCGCCGTGTTCGTACGTATCGAAACCAGCACGAGTACGGATGCCAATGCTGAAAGGCCAAAACAATCGGACGTGCAGTCGCACGAGAGTGCACCGCCAACGGGTCTGGTCGCGCCCTCTGGCGATAGATCCACGGTTACCGGCGACCATCCGGTCGCAGTTGCCCCATCGACACGCAAGTTAGCGCAACAGCTTGGAATCAAGCTTTCGACGGTGGTCGGCAGCGGTCCGGATGGACGCATTCTGCGCAGCGATCTGGAATCCATGGCCGCGGCGAATCGACCGCCAGAATCCGTTTTGGCACCGTCCGAGGCGCTGAGCGGCATCCGATCGGCCATGGCTGAACGTATGGCTTACTCGGTCCACACGCTCGCCCACTCGACCATGAGCTTTGAAGTACCCGCGGACGGACTGTTGGCCGAGCGCGATCGATTGTCATCTGCGGCTCTAGCCGGTGACATCAAGATTTCCATGAGCGTTGTTCTGGCGAAGTGTGTCGCTGCCGCCCTCACCAGGCATGCGCGATTCAATGCAACAATCGACGAAGAGGCGCGCGGATTATTGCTCCATGATGAGGTCAATTTGGGTCTGGCGCTGGCGAGCGCCCAAGGACTGAGCGTACCGGTTCTTCGAAACGTTCAGAACAAGAAGCTATCGGAACTGGCGCGTGATGTGAACGACATCGTAGCCCGCGGACATAAAGGGCAGCTGAAAATCAAGGACTATCGAGGCGGCACCTTTACCCTGAGCAACACCGGAAACTTGGAACAGGCGGCAATTCTGTCCGCTCGTCCGGTCATAAATGCCCCGCAAACCGCCATTTTGTGGGTATCGAGGATCAAAACACGGCCCCGGGTGATCGATGAGCGACTGGAAGCGGGACCGATGATGAATTGCAGCCTAAGCTTCGATCATCGCTTCATCGACGGCGCCGACAGCGTCGCCTTCATCAACGATCTGGCGCACTTTTTCCAGGATCCCGACCAGGCTCTGGACCCAGGGCGAGGTTCTTCATGAGCGAGAAGCAGTCTTCTGATCTTTTTTGGATAGTTACAGTGAAATCAGCAATTAGACTATGAAGACTCTCAGCTCGACACCGCAATACCAACAGGTTGCCGATACGCTGCGCCAGCGCATCGCTCGTGCGGAATATCGTGTCGGCGATGTAATTCCGTCCTCGACGGAACTGGAAATGCTGTTCTCCGTCAGCAATATCACCATTCGCAAAGCGCTGGCAATTCTTTCCGACGAGGGCCTTGTCACCGGCTATCGTGGCATAGGCACAGTGATTAAGGCCGAACCCCAGGATTTACGACTCAAGATCGCCGTAACGGGCGATTTCTCCGAATGGGTTGATACAGCTAGTGGCAAGAGCCTGCCCATTCGGCAAAAAGTTCTTAACTTCCAGATTTTCCCAGGTCCGGATCGCGTCACCCACTTACTGTGTCTCGGCGCCGGCGCGCCACTGTGGACGTTACGCCGCCTGCGCTGGGTCAACAACGACATCATCTCTTACCACGTCAATTTTGCACGCCCCGAAAGGATGACGGGAATTGATGATGGCAACATGACCGGCAATCGGAATTTTGTCGATATGATACGTGAGGACAGCGATCTGCAATTGCTGCGCATGGACCAGACGGTTGAAGCCACAGTGACTGATCGTGATCTGGCCCACCTCCTGGAGGTTAAGTTCGGCACTCCACTGTTCTTTGTGGAAAACATCTACATCGACGATACCGATGCCGTCGCCGCCGTTACACACCTCTACTTACGCGGCGATCGCTACGCCCAGCAAACCTCGATTGACATGGATCCTGGAAGACCCGGCAAAGGCCAAAGGGCAGAATCTTCCGAAGAACATGACCCGTAACGACGGGCGCTGAGCAACAAAAACAATAGTCGAAACGCATCGCGTCGAAGCGGACCCCGGGCCGTCACGGCCCCCGCGAAGCCCTGGTCGTCTCTGGACGAGACCACGCGGTGCCGAACCTCGAGCCGCAGCACCTATTTCGGTGCCAGGACGAACTCGTAACCCCCGACCCAGCCGCTCACCTTGTCGGCCCGGACCTCGTCGAGAACCACCGTGACCGCCTCGATGCTCTCGTCGGCAGCCGCCGGATCGCTCTTGAAGAAAAGCCGCGTCACGAGCTCCCGGTATCGGGGGTGGCTCACAACGAAGTGGATGTGCCGGGGCAGACCGCCGGCATAGCCCGGGTACACGGTCAAGAGTTCGAGCTCGCCACGCTCATCGGATGTCATGACCGCGCGCCATCGATCCGGATCGTGGTCGCCGTCCTGGTTCGCGTGCAGGACCTGCACCCGCGTGCCCGCGAGCGACTCTCCACAGGTGTCGAGTACGCGCAGGCGCAGGCGCAGCGGCTCGCCGGGATCGCCCTCGCGCCAGAGCTTGCTCGTCGTCGAAGGGTTGGAGTAGTCGTGGGGGCCTGCACTCATCTCGGGTGTGATCGGGCGTGAGACGCAGGCGGCGGCGGGAGACCGGACGCCGAGCGTCAGGATGGCGACGGCCGCCGCGGTTAGAAGGATGTTACGTGTTCCCATGGGTCACCAGCAGCACGGATGTGGTCCCAGGGAGGATATCAGAGTCGCGTACTGCTCAATAATGCGTACCGGAGACGTCGCTGGAACTCCCCTCCGGGACCATGACCCAGAATGCTCGCCGCCGTCACCGTCAATGTGCATAACCGGGGGAACCCCCACAGCAAACACTGTGCGTCCGATCTAGTCTGGGCCTTTACAAATATGTGTAGCTCTCAGTCAATACCCACGTGTGCCAGATTTGTGCCGCGCTGATATTTGAGAAACAGAGAATCAGCGAGCTACGTCGATTTTGCGAATGCGGCAAGCGTCGCAAGTGGCTGGTTTAGCTGAAATGTTAAATTTGTCGGTGTGACTTCGAACCAGGTAGTCGGGGGTTCGAAGCGTGGGCGACCCCCGAGTTCCAGCGCTATGTGATACGCTGACGCGCGCCGCGGGTGGAGGAACCATGTTCAAGAATCCGTTAATGCTGGTGGCACTGGCTCTCACGGGTGCCGTGGCTGTTTGGGGGATCGTGGACACCCAGGGTCTGGCGACATTTGCATCCGCCGTGGTGGGCAGGATGTTCATCAGCCGTGGCTGGTTCATCATGCTCAGCGTCAGCGCCATGCTGATTATCGCCGTGTACCTGGCTTTCTCTCGCTACGGTCGAATCAAGCTCGGCAGGGACGACGACCAGCCGGAGTTCTCCACCGTGAGCTGGCTGACCATGCTGTTCGCAGCAGGCATGGGCGTTGGGCTTCTTTATTGGGGCGCGGCGGAGCCCATCTCGCACTATCTGGTGATTCGCGATTATCAGATACAGCAGAAGGCGGCTACCTCGGCCTTGTTCGTGACCAATTTTCACTGGGGTCTGCACGCCTGGGCCATCTACGCGGTGACGGCGCTGGTGATCGCGTACTTCGGCTTCCGCAAGGGTTGCCCCACGCTGCTGAGCGCGCCGCTTCTGCACGTCTTCGGACGAAACCGGTGGACCCGCGGCGTTGGTTGGCTGAGCGATCTGTTGGCCATCTACGCCATCGCCATCGGGCTCGGCGGATCCGTGGCCATGGGAGTGTTTCAGGTGCAAAGCGGCGTGGAATCGCTGTTTGGTCTGGAGAGGACCGGGCTCGGTATGGCCATGGTCATCTTCGTGCTCCTCGTCATCAGCTATATCCTGCCCTTGACGGTCGACTTGAGCCAGGGGATGGCCCGGCTGTCCAACACTGCCATGGCAATCGTCGGAGGGCTGGTGGTGTTCGTGCTGCTCACCGGCCCGACCGGATTTCTGATGAGCGGCATAACTGAAGCCGTCGGTGGCTATTTCTCCGGCGTGCTGCCCCACGGGTTCCGGACCTTCACCTTCTTCGACGAGCGCGTCTCGAGCTGGTTTGGGAGCTGGACGCTCACCTACATGGTGTGGTGGCTTGCATGGGCGCCGTTCGTGGGCGTGTTCATCGCACGAATTTCCAAGGGCCGCACGATTCGCGAGTTCATAATGGGCGTGGTGCTCGTGCCCACTGCCTTTTCCATCCTGTGGTTCGGCGTGTTTGGCGGCATGGGGTTTTACGAAGCCCTTCGTACCGATTCAGCCATCGTGGAAGTGGTCAAAACCGATTTGGACAACACGACGTTCTTTCTGCTGGATTCGTTGCCGCTCTCGGTTCTCACCACCGCCGCCACGATAGTGGCCGCATTTCTCTTCATCATTACCAGCGTGGTAAGCGCAGCGTGGGTGCTGGCCATGTTCTCCACCGGCGGCGATCTCAACCCGAGCACCAAGGTGAAGCTCATCTGGGGCGTCATCCTCGGTGCGCTCGGGCTGGTGATGATACTGTCGGGCAGTATCGACGCGGTGAAATCCATCATCGCTCTCGGCGCCTTGCCCTTCGTGTTCATCGTGCTGCTGCTGGTGGTGTGCCTGCTGAAGGCCCTGAAGAAGGAAGTCGCTCAGTGAGCTGGGACAATCTCATCGATACGGTTCTCAACGTCCTGGTGTTCGTCTTCATCGGTGTGCTGATATGGCTGTATTTCAAGCCCACCGGTGCGGAGCTTGAGGAGAAGGACTGAATCCCTTTACGCAGGCACCACGCCGAAGGCAATGGTGGTGCTGGGGGGCGCATTAGAGGCGTATCAGCGCGCCCGCTCGGGCGCTCGATCCGCGCCTGAGGTCGATTCCCACGGCCCTGTCAGACCAGGACCCGCGCCCTGTCAGGCACCAACGATGCCCAGTGCCTGTCGCTCGTCCTCGCAACCCCGCACCGCGCAGCTATTTCGAATTCTTCTCGTTCTCCAGCGCCTTGTCGGTGATTTCCTTGTAAAGGCTGATAACACGACTTGCCAGCTCATTGAGCTCCGGATGCCTGTCCACGAGCAGCCCGGCATGGTTCGCATCCGCGAACACCCTTTCCAGGAATGCGATGTCGGGCTCGGTGAGCACCTCACCCCGGTCGACCCTTTTCTTCAACGCCAGTGCCCTAGGCAAGCGCTGCGAGCTCAATCTCTCCAGAAGAACCGCAATGACCCCTTCGTCTTTTGATTCGTTGTTCATGCTCCCTCCTCTTTGTCGTGTCCGGAGAAGCGACGGATTTTCAGCCGCATCTTCGGGGGTATCCTCGAGAGCTGTCAACCTCGGTTGAGCCCGCAGTCATGAACTGCCATAAGTAACTCTTAGCTTGAATCAGTCAAGGCGGGCACGCGACAACCTGAAAAGTTATTACTGGGACATGTGCCATCCGCGCTTGGACAGGTCCCACCGGATGCCGATGGTGTAGACGTTGGAAAGGTTGGTGCCGGCAGCGTTGCGCCCATCGTTGAGGCGTACATTAGCGAAGACTGTGAGTCGAGAATCTTTGCTATCGAAAACATGCCACAATCCCAACATCGCGTATCGGACACGAAAGTCGCCGGCTCGGGCCTGGTCCGAATCAGGTTCCAGCGCGTTGTACCCACCTACAAACCACAAATACTTGGTCATGCGATATTTTCCAAAAAACTCGCTGCCCCAGCCGTCGAAGTAGATGCCTTCACCCGTCGTTTCGTGGTTTTTGAGTCTGGCGACGGTAAAAGCGGCGTACCAATGTTCGTCGAAGGCGCGTGTTCCCAGCACCATCGCGCGAGCGGAACCGGTTAATCCGATGTCTCTCAGGGACGGGTCCTTTTTGAGATCGATACTGGCATGGTTGTAGGCGAGCCCGAGGGAAAAATTGGATTCCGTCGTCATCACCGCGCTGAGCCCGACGGCGGTGCCGTATTCGGCGCCACTACCAAACGGGATGGAGTTTCCGTGCTGCAATTGCAGGTTCAGATCAAACGGCTTGAAAACGGTGTGGGGAAGAAAATCCGTTGACAACCTGCCCTGGACAGCCCTGTCGGAGCGACCGGTACCCGTTGGGCCCCCATCGGTCAGCGCGTTGTAGGTACCGACTGCTCTGCCCCCCGCGCCCTGGAAGCGGTCAGTAAACCCGGAGACCTTGTAGTAGGGGGACCAGTTCTTTCCCACGATCAGATTGGCATTGGGTGCATCCAGTCCCACATAGAAGAGACGGGTGAAGATACTGCTCTTGAAGTTGCCGCGGCTTTCCTCGACAGCGCGCCCGGTCAATAGATTAAACCCCATCTCATAGCGCCCGATCAGAAAGGATCCCGGCGTGAATTGCCATTCCCCCTCGACCCCCATGCGCGAACCGCCATCCTGCAATCCGGACGCGCCCTCCTGGTCACGGTAACGGATCCTGACGCTCCCGTAGATGTCGAATCCCGTGGTGCGCTCCGGCTCACCCTCCGCTTCTTCCTCCCGTTGCAC
>JAACFO010000085.1 GCA_009937425.1 Gammaproteobacteria bacterium | reverse complement strand
CGAAGGCCGACACCGATCGATAACGCCCCGGGTTCTTGAGCGCGATGGTCAACGCACCATGACCACCCATGGAATGACCGAAAATGCCACACAACCGGGGAGACGCAGGAAAGTGGGCATCGATTATCGCCGGCAGCTCGTCGGTTACGTAGCTGTACATGCGGTAATTCCGGGACCAGGGCTCACGGGCCGCATCCAGGTAAAAACCCGCCCCTGTGCCGAAATCCCAGTCGCTTTCCTCCCCGTCTATGCCGGCCCCCCGGGGGCTGGTGTCCGGCATGACCAGCATCAGCCCATGTTTGCTCGCGTGGGCCTGGGCACCGGCCTTGATGGTCGCCGTCTCCTCGGTGCAGGTGAGACCGGCAAGATAGTAGAGCACGGGAACGGGACCAAGCTCCGCAGCCGGCGGAACGTAAACGGCGAAACGCATCCGGGTAGCGGTATTTACCGACTGGTGCTGGTAAAACCCCTGGAGACCCCCGAAGCAAGTTTGTTCGGTGATAGTTTCGAAGGTCATTTCCGCATGGGGATTCAGTAAATCACGACGCTGCGAATCGATTCGCCGTCGTGCATGAGATCGAAGGCCCGATTGATGTCTTCCAGCGGCATGGTGTGGGTGATGAGATCATCGATGTTGATCTTACCGTCCATATACCAATCCACGATGCGGGGCACATCGGTGCGTCCCTTCGCGCCGCCAAACGCCGTGCCCCGCCAGACCCTGCCGGTGACCAGCTGAAAGGGCCGCGTCGCGATTTCCTTCCCGGCCCCCGCCACGCCAATGATCACGCTCTCACCCCATCCCTTGTGACAGCATTCCAGCGCCTGGCGCATGGTATCGACGTTGCCGATGCACTCGAAGGAAAAATCGGCGCCGCCACGGGTGAGGTCCACCAGGTAGGGAACCAGATCACCTTCCACCTCTTTAGGATTGACGAAATGCGTCATGCCGAACTTTTCGCCAAGCTTGGCCTTGCCGGCATTCGTGTCCACACCGATGATCAAATCAGCACCCGCGATACGGGCACCCTGAATGACATTAAGGCCGATTCCACCGAGACCGAATACCACCACATTCGCACCCGGTGTGACCTTGGCTGTATTCATCACCGCGCCGATTCCCGTGGTTACACCGCAACCGATATAACAAACCTTGTCAAAGGGCGCGTCCTCACGGATCTTCGCCAGCGCTATCTCCGGAACGACGGTGTGATTCGCGAACGTCGACGTGCCCATGTAGTGAAACAGATCCTCGCCACCGGCACGAAACCGGCTGCTGCCATCGGGCATCACACCGCGTCCCTGGGTCTCTCGCACAGCCTGGCACAAATTCGTCTTGCCGCTCACGCAATACTCGCACTGGCGGCATTCGGGCACATAGAGGGGGATGACGTGGTCGCCCGGTGCGAGACTGGCCACACCCGGCCCCACTTCCAACACCACGCCCGCACCTTCGTGTCCGAGAATCGACGGGAACAAACCTTCCGGATCGTCGCCTGAGAGCGTAAACGAATCCGTGTGGCAAATTCCGGTAGCCTTGATTTCCACCAATACTTCCCCTTCCCTGGGTCCATCGAGCTCGACAGTCTCGATGCTGAGGGGCTGGCCGGCTTTGTGTGCCACGGCGGCGCGCGTTTCCATGGTCATAGACTCCTATTGGTGGCTAAAATGGCAACTTCCCGGGGGCGCGAATTCGACGCCGGGACGTTATCACAAAGATTTCGGCGTATGTAGTATCGAAGTCAAAGGAGACGCGAAGCATGAGGGGCGTGGACCGGGGCGAATCTGCCCGCGATGAATTGCTGGTGCGCATGGGATGCGCCGCGGACGCCGATGCCTTCGTGCGCTTCAACCGTGCCATGGCCCTGGAGACCGAGGGTAAGACACTGGACGAGGCGGTCGTCGAGCCGGGCGTGAGAGCGATGTTCGAAGATCCCGCTCGCGGTTTTTATGTGGTCGCAGAAAGCGCCAATGACATCGTCGCTGCATTGATGATTACTTTCGAGTGGAGCGATTGGCGAAACGCGAACTTCTGGTGGATTCAGAGCGTCTACGTCACACCGGAGTTCAGACGCCGTGGCTCATACCGAAGACTTTACGCCTTCGTTCGCGAGCGCGCCCGCAGCCAGGGCAACGTGTGCGGGTTCCGACTGTATGTAGAGAAGGATAATGTGGTGGCTCAGAAAGTCTACGAGTCGCTGGGAATGTCCGCATCCGATTATCTCATGTATGAGGAGACTCTCGAATCGTGAGTAATGGTACCGCATCCACTGGCACTGCCACCGGGCAGCTCGAATCACCGAGTCTCGCAGACGTGCAGGCGGCCGCCGCGCGCATTGAACCTTATATCCACCATACCCCGATCATGCGTTGCTCGGCCATCGACGAGATAGTGGGAGCCTCGGTGCACTTCAAGTGCGAGAACCTGCAGAAGGTTGGCGCCTTCAAGTTCCGCGGAGCATGCAACACAGTGCTGTCCCTGAGCGAAAAGGAAATCGAGAATGGCATCGCCACCCACTCTTCGGGTAACCACGGAGCCGCCGTCGCACTTGCCGCGCGTTTACGGGGAACAACGGCCGTGGTGGTAATGCCGAGTAATACGTCGGCGGTCAAGCAAGCCGCCGTCGCCCACTATGGCGCACGGATCGTTCACTGCGAGCCTAACGACGAAAGCCGAAGACGTACCCTGGAAGCAATCATCGCAGAGGAAGGCCGCACCCTGGTGCATCCCTTCGACGACGTCCGTGTCATCGCGGGTCAGGGAACCGCGGCGTTGGAATTCCTCGAGCAGGTGCCGGACCTGGATATCATCATGACTCCGGTCGGCGGTGGCGGGTTGCTGAGCGGCACCGCCACGGTGGTCGCGGCCCTTTCGCCGAAGACGCGTGTCATCGGAGCCGAGCCCGCTGGCGCCGACGACACCTACCAATCTTTTCGGGCCGGTCACATCATCCCCGTCGGCGTGCCCGATACCATTGCCGACGGTTTGCGTACCACGGTGGGCGAATTAACCTTCCCCATCATCGCAAGACACGTGTCGGATATCGTCAGGGTCAGTGAGGAGGCCATCGTCGAGGCGATGCGGCTCACCTGGCAGCGCACCAAGCTGATCGTCGAAGCGTCCGCCGCGGTGCCGCTGGCTGCGTTACTGGAAGGCACGGTGGATGTTCGTGATGCTCGCGTCGGAATTATTATCTCCGGTGGCAACGTCGATCTGGACGCGCTGCCGTGGTGAAGACAGCAACGATGCGGGCCGCAGCAGGGTTATTTTTCGCCTGGATGCTGCTCGCCGAGCCCGCCTTCGCCCAGTGGCGCGTAATGCAGGATACCCCGGCTGGCACCAGTAAAAGGGTCGATGTCGCGATAATCGAGAATGACAGCGGTCATAATCTGCGATTATTCAACGACGAAACAAACAACGTGCGCGCAGTCTTCACTATCCGGAACGGCTTCGACACCATCGATCCCGGCGTCTGCCCCACATATCGCGTCGACGAGCGCGAATCGAAGCGTGTGACTTTCGAGGCAGAGCGCTGCCGCATTTTGCCTAAACAAGCCGAGTTTACTCTGGGCAAATCGGGACAGGGCAACAACCGGGAACTGCGCCGCATAATGAACGGCAGTAACATTATCTTTCGATATCGACTGGGCGGCGGAAATTATCGGGAGACCAGCTTTACCCTGCGTGGCTCCAAATATGCTCTGACCACCGCCATAGAAGCTTGGGAAGTGGTTATCGACGAATAGATCGGGTTAGCGTGCGGCTTCCAGATCTGCTTCCTCGGAAACAGATGGTGTCTCCTCGGCGATTTCTTCGGCTTCGATTTCGACCTTGGGGACGGCCCGGCACTCGTTGAAAATGCGTTTCTCGCAGCGCACGCAAATACCCCGGTCGAGGCGCTGAAATATTTCGGAAATCGCTTCGCCCTTGGTGTAGAAAATATTCTCCTCACCAACATCCTGCAGATAACCGCCTCTTTCCAGAAGCTCACGGGCGCTATCGTGAAGCTGATGAAAATACAACTGTCCGCCTGCCTGGCGGCGCAAGTTTGCCTCCCTGGCCAGCATCTCGGCGCCGGCAACATCGATGAAGCTGATGGTGCGTGCCATTATGAGTAAGTGCTTCTGGCCGCTATTGTGCTTGGCAATAATCCGCAGACGTTCCGCCACATAGTTAACCGCGCCGAAGAACACCGGCCCGTCGATGCGTACCATCTTGAACTGCGGGCACTCGGGAAGGCTCGGATCGGTGTTGAAGCGCTGCTTGGGCAGCCGCGGATCGGGGACCCGCACGCGCACCCGTGGACGCGATGCACGGTGCAGGTAGATTACCAGCGAGAGGAACACGCCCAGCATGATGGCGAAATCCAGCGCGAGGAACAGGGTCGACAGGAATGTCCCCCACAGCACCATGGAATCCGAACGACTGGCACGCACGATTTTCCTGATGTGTGCGAAGTCGATAATGCCGAAGGCAACCAGAAACAATATGCCGGCCATCGCCGCGTTCGGCAGATGGGCAAGAAGCGGCGCCACGAACAGGACGATAATCATCAACAACAGCCCGGCGATAATGGCGGCCATGGGTGTTTTTGCACCCGCCGCGTAGTTGACGCCGCTGCGATTGAATGACCCGGTAGCCACGTAGGAGGAGAAAAAACTGCCGAAAATGTTGGAAAGACCCTGGCCGATGAACTCCTGGTTGCCGTCCACCAGATCGCCGCTGCGCGCTGCCAGGGATCTGGATATGGAAACCGCCTCGGTCAAAGCGAACAGAGTCACGGCCAGAGCCGCCGGGGCGAGCTCTTTGATCATAGTGAGATTGAAATCCGGGGCCGACAGCGGCGGCAGCGTAGCGGGCAGCGCTCCCACCACGTGGATACCAGGGGCAGGGCCACCAACATAGAAAAAACGGCTGATGACCACCGAGGCCACACTACCCGCAACCATCGCTACGATCATGTAGGGAATACGCGGGAATCGGCGCCGGAAATAGATGCCCGCGACGAGCGTGGCGACGCCCACCGTGGTCGCGTAGGGGTGGATATCACCCAGGTGCTCAACGAAATAAAGCAGCTTCTCCGCCAGGTGCAGGCCCCGGGGCAGGTCCAGGCCGAAAAAATTGCCCAGTTGACTGGCGGCAATCAGAACCGCCGCGCCGGCGGTGAACCCGACTATCACCGAGTGGGAAATGAAGTTCACCAACGCGCCCAGGCGGGCGATGCCCATGGCGAGCTCGATGACGCCAACCATGAAGGTCAGGGTCAGGGCATAGGCCACGTAGTCTACGCTGCCCGGATCGGCCAGCACGCTCAGGGATGAAAACAGCACGATGGACGCCGCCGTGGTCGGACCGGAGACCAGCTGCCTGGAGGAGCCGAACAGTGCCGCGATCACCGCCGGGATCATGGCTGCGTACAGTCCATACTCCGGCGGCATGCCGGCGATAGTGGCAAAAGCAACGCCCTGGGGCAGCACCACGATGGCACCGGTGATGGCCGCTATGGCATCAGCACGCAGGCTCGTGCGGTTGACCTCTGGCCACCACTGGAGAAAAGGGGCGAATTTGAACCAGAAGTCGCGATTCAAGCTGTGAACTCGATTATCAGGAAAGGCCGGGACGGATGCACCACGCATCGAATCCCCGGGCGGGTGCAAAAACAAGTGTGTAGATTCGAGCCATCCTCAAAGAGTATACCTCGCCACAGGCATCCGGTTCGCCCGCCCATCAAATGCTACGATTATGATGACTCGTGGGTGTGAACGACTTCACAATCAGCGCCATATTTGCTCATTGAAATCTCCTGACGCTGCAAACCCCGGCGCTCGCCTGGAAGCGCGACGCGTTCTGATCGCGCTCGGCATGCTGCTCGTGCTGACGGGCGCGATTTACTGGCCCGGTCTCTCCGGAGATCTGGTGCTGGATGACGAGACGACCCTGGAGCCGATAGCGCGCCTGGCACGGGGTGAACTCAACTGGCACGAAGCACTCTTTCAACACCATAGTTTCCGGCCACTGTCCATGGCCAGCTACGTCGTCAACTGGCTGACGACCGGCGATGGGGTCTGGCCTCTCAAGCTTACCAACCTCGTCATTCACCTGCTGTGCGGCGTGCTCGTGTTCCTGCTCTCGAACAAGCTGCTCGCCGGGCCGGTGGCATCGCTGGGCCGCGGACGTCCCTGGGTGGCCCTTTGGATTGCCGCCTGCTGGCTGCTCGCGCCCATGCTGGTCAGCACCGTGTTGTATGTGACCCAACGCATGGCGGCGCTCACCACCCTGTTCTCCCTGGCCGCCCTGCTTTTCTACGTTCACGGCCGTGAAGGCATCGCCGAAAATCGCACCCGCGGCCTGGGTCTTATTGCCATGGGCCTCGGCGTATTCTGGCCGCTGGCGATTGCCAGTAAGGAGAACGGTATCCTGGTGCCGGTTCTGGTGGTCGTCGTGGAGCTTTTCTTCTTCAGCGGCGCCCGATCACCGGAGACCGCCCGCCCGGCCCGTGGGGCCCTTGGGCTGTCCATCGGGGCAGCGGTACTGATCGGGGCCGTGATCGTGATTACGGCACCGAGCGGGATCTTTGCCGGCTACGACTACCGGCCGTTCACCATGTGGGAGCGCGTACTGACCGAGTGGCGGATCCTGTTCGACTACATGGCGAATTTGATCCTGTTGCCCGGGGGAAGCCCGTTCGGTATTTACCACGACGACTACCCGCCCTCCCGGGGCCTGCTCGAACCTGCCAGCACCCTGCTCGCCGCCGCTGCATGGCTGGCGGTACTGGTAACCGGCTGGTTGGCGCGGGGAACCCGCGCGGGCCTGCTGGCATTCGGGCTGTGGTTCTACCTCGCGGCGCATCTGGTGGAGTCCACGTTGTTGCCCCTGGAGCTTTATTTCGAGCACCGCAACTATCTGCCGAGCTTTGGTATTTTCTTTTCACTGGGGTACGGCGGTTATCTTCTGCTATCCCAGGCCAGACTCAAGCGGGTCATTGCGGCGACGTTGATTCTCGTGCCCATCGCCTATGGCGCCGTCACCTACCAACGCGTGCTGGTGTGGCAGTCGTGGCAGCGGATGTTGTTCGCGGCGTTGAGCCACTACCCGGACTCGCCGCGGGTACATACGGGGCTTGCGAACCTCTACGTCAATCAGGGAAATCTGGACAAGGCCCTCGAACACCTGGAACTTGCCGCCGCGCGCCCGGGGGTGGCCGAACTGGGCCTGGCGATCCACGCCATCAACGCCTATTGCCTGACGGATCGACTGCCACCGCCCTCTGCCTATGAGGCCCTGGAACGCTCACCACCGTCGGATGATTCGCATACTGTCAATGCTCTCGGGTGGCTGACGAATGCCGTAGAGCAGCAGGAATGTGACGCCCTCGATCAGGCCCGCCTCGCCGGCGCTCTGCACGACGCGCTCCAGGGGGCCGACCAGGCCGGGCCCCACGGTAACACCTGGATCCTGCATACACATGCGGCACGGCTGCTCGCGGCGGTGGGGCGTAAGGGCGATGCATTGACGCATTTGGATCTCGCCTCACGCCTCGAGCCGGAGCGCCTGGAGGCGGGCTTGCTGGCAGTCCGCTATCGACTCGATCTGGACGATTTGGCTGATGCGAAGAAAACGATTCTCGAATTGAAACAACGGGATCGGGGACGCGTCGCGAGCCACTCGCGTCTCATCGACGAGTACGAACGGCGCCTGGAGCCCGTGCAAGAGCAGAAACCGCCCGTCCAGTAAGGCGGAACAATGCCACTGGTTGGCCCCCACGGCGAAACATTTGCCGCTGGGGCCGGTCAATAAGTTGAGGCCCACGCGAGATCCAGTGTCATGACCCAGTTGCTCTTTTCCAAAGCCTGGCCCGTCAGAATTGCCCGAATCGCAATCCTGGTCGCTATCGGCTGGTGGTTCGCCAAGGACCTGGTATACGCCCAGCTGCCGGTGTCACTGGAATGGCCGAACACGGATTTCGAAAACACGCTGGTGGATCTGGACGAAATTCAGTCCGGGGGGCCACCGAAGGACGGCATTCCGCCGGTCGATGATCCGGAGTTCGATTCCGTCGCCGAAGCCAACAAGTGGCTGAACCCACGGGAACCGGTGGTTGTCGTGAGCATCAATGGCGAAACCAAAGCCTACCCCATTCAAATTCTCACCTGGCACGAAATCGTCAATGACAGTGTTGCCGGCGTCCCGGTATCAGTCACTTTTTGTCCGCTGTGCAATGCAACCATCGTCTTTGACCGCCGCCAGGACGGCGACATCCTGGATTTCGGTACCACCGGCCGCCTGCGCAAGAGCGACCTGATCATGTACGACCGGCAAACCGAGAGCTGGTGGCAACAGTTCACCGGCCGGGCGATCGTCGGCAAGAAGGCCGGCACGGTACTCCATCGCATTCCCGCCAGTATCGTCGCCTTCGAAGACTTTCGCGATGCCTATCCGAACGCTCAGGTGCTGTCCCGGCGCACCGGCCATCACCGGGCTTACGGCAATAATCCCTATCGAGGTTATGACACCATCGACGATCAGCCCTTTCTGTTCTTCGATCCGGTGGATAAGCGGTTGCCGCCCATGGAACGCGTACTCGATGTCAGCATCGGCGACACCCATAAGCTTTATCCTTTCTCGGTATTCGAAACCCAACCGGTCATCAACGACGAGGTGCGCGATATGCCGGTGGTAGTGTTCAGCCGCCAGGGAACCCTGTCGGCTCTGGACGGATCAGTCATCGCGGATTCCCGGAAAGTGCCATCGGCGACCGCCTATGACCGGCGGCTGGACGGAACACTCATGAGTTTCGAGCTGCGCGACGGGCACATCGTCGACAAGCAATCCGGCACCCGCTGGAATCTGTTCGGCACCGGCATCGACGGCCCCCTGTCCGGACGCCAGCTCGCTTCCGCCCCGGGTAGTGTGCATTTCGCCTTCGCCTGGCTGGCCTTCAACCCGGATTCGCAAATTTACGGGCAATAGATACCAGGGTATCCTGTTGCCCTATGCTCGGCTCCATAAAGCGCTTTTTTGACGCCAACCTCACCGCCGCCACCGAGGCCCGCAGTCCGGTGGACCAGGAGCGTGCCTATCAACTCGCTACGGCGGCGTTGTTTATCGAGATGACCCGGGCGGACCACGACGTCAAGAGCGTCGAACGCGACGCTGTCAGCCAAGCCGTGGGACGGGCTTTCGAGCTGGACTCGGAACAAACGCAGGAACTGATAACCCTTGCCGAGCAGGAAGCCGACGCGGCCATCTCGTTGTACGAGTTCACGCGACTCATCAATCGCCACCTCGACGCGAAGCAAAAAGAACACGTCGTGGAGCTCTTGTGGCATGTGGCGCTGGCCGACGGGGAGATCGACAAATACGAAGATCATCTGGTACGCAAAGTCGCTGATTTGATCTATGTGCCGCACCTGTCATTTATTCGCGCCAAGCACAACGCCATTAAGCGAATGGAGCAGTAGGTACGCACAAAGCCGCGACGCCGAATTTACTCCGCCGACATGAAATAGCGCTCTATGAGATCCGGGTCGTCGAAGTGCCGGGTGCCGACGAATGCCGTAGCGTGGCGGCCCCATTGGCGCATGGCTCCGGGCTCGGCGATCCCCATGGGCCAGAACAACCAGCGTTCACCACGTTCGCTGCCGACTACCAGACCATCAGGTGCGAACAAGCTGCGCCGCCCGCCGTCTGGTAACGCTAACGAGCGCAGGGAATCGTCATCACGCAGCGCATAAGCCTCACCCGCGTCGATCGCGGTATCGAAGTACAGCCGCTGCAGGTAGTGCGAGCCGTGGGCGATGCGCAATACCACACGTCCCTGTTCCACGACAATGTGCTGCGCCACCAGAGGTGGTTCCTCGTGTCCCTGGGAAGGCGATCTCCGGCTCAGCCGCCTCGTGGGGAGGAACAAATGGTAGCAGCCGCAATTGTGCATGCTGTCATAGACGAGCGGCCGGCCGTCACGATCCAGCGTCACACGGAAAGTGATGCCGTCGAGGCGGCCCGAGAGCAAATCGAAATCGCCGTCGGCGGGCCGCGATGGAAACCACACAGAGAAGACGAGTTGCAGCAGCGTCCTGCCCTCGAAGCGCGTGTAGGAAACGCGGCGATACACCACCGGGTGACTGACGTCCACCGACGGAATTGCGTCGTCTGACCAGAACATCGCGCCGATTCGATCATCGTCGCCGGCGACGTCGATTTCGTATACAGGGGCGAAGGTGGCGAACAATGCTTGCAGATCAGCCGGGGGAATTTTCGGGATACCGAGCGGGTCCCGTTCGGCGTTCTCCAGGAGTTCACGTACCGCCTCCGCCGAGAGGCCGGCGCTTCCCGGCGGCGGGCGGTAACGCACGAGCCGGCCCGCCACGGGCAGCGAGCCCAGTGATCGGGAAAACTCCGCCTGCATGTTTTCATGCAGATCTTTTACGCCCGCATTGAACGGCAACGACGTAAAGGGATAAAGACCGAAAACGCGCTTGGCAAGACTGTAGTCGTCGTACACCCGGGCGGACTCCAGTAACTGCACCTGGGATGCCGTCGAGCTGAGGTCCCTGGTGATCAACAGATCGAAGCAGTCTTCCAGGTGGCTGTCGATGGCCGCGTCGAGGGCGTCCTTGGCGTCGCTCGGCAGGTTTTGCAACTCGAAACTGCGCGCATCCAGGTCCAAATCCCGCAGCCGTTCCACCCAGGCAACGAACCCGTTGCCGCCTGGGTCGGGTTTGATGTCGTCGGCGGCCAGAAAGCGATCGATGCGCAGGTACGGGTAGCCGGCGATGCGCGCGAACTGTGCGTCACCGACGCCGGCCTTAGCCACTTGCGCGTCCATCGTTGCATACAAATCCCGGCAGGACGCGGCTTGCACCGCGCCCGGATCCTGCGCAAGCGGTATTGGCTTCGGCGTGCACGCAGCCACCGCTAGGCAAGCGGCAACACCCATGATCAGCCTGGACAGAGGCCTCACGCCAACGCCTCCCGAGCCACGAACAGAACTACCGCGTAGCGCGCGATCTTGCCGATGGCGATGAATGTCAACGCCCGGTACCACGACACACGCAACCACCCGGCGGCGGCACACAGGGGATCGCCAACTATGGGAACCCAGGACAATAACAGCACGGGACTGCCGTGTGTGCGGATACGATTGACGGCGGGGTGCAAATCCGGGCGCTGAAATTCACCTGCGGGGATCAGGCGGCCGATGAGCCACGAACTCATTCCGCCCAGGGTGTTACCAGTGGAGGCGACGGCCAGCAACAGCAGCGGATCGTGATCATTCGCGCCTGCCAGATAGGCCAGCACGACTTCTGAGCCTCCCGGCAGCAGCGTCGCGGACAGAAATGCACTGGCGAACAGTCCCCACAGGCCGACAGCCGCGGCATCCATCAGTCACCGTCGTCGTGCACGGATTGCCGCCTGGCCATGGCGGCGGCGCCCATCAGCACCAACAAAGCCAGGGCGATCACCGGGACGTCACCGCTTCGCACGTAGGGCGTCGCACCCCCCATGGCAGAAACCTCACCCTCCAGGACCTGCACTTCAAACTGCGGAGCATGAGCCACGATGACGCCGTCTGGATCGACGATGGCCGTGATGCCGGTGTTGGTGGCTCGCAGCAGATAACGTCCGGTTTCCAGGGCACGGGCGCGGGCGATCTGCATGTGCTGATGGGGTCCGATGCTGGTACCGAACCAGGCGTCGTTGCTGACAGTGACCAGCAGCGCCGCTTCCGGCAAAGCCTTCGCAATCTCGTTGCCGAAGGCGATTTCGTAGCACACGGATACGCCCAGCCGGTGCCCGGCGGCTTCCAGCAATGGTTGCGTGTCGGGACCCAGGCTGAAGTCCGCCACCGGCAGGCCGAGAAACTCGGTCACCGGACGGATCAGCGCATCCAGCGGAAGGTATTCACCAAACGGAACCAGGTGGCGCTTGTGATATACCATCTCGCGGCCGCCAACCACGAACACGCTGTTATAAAATTCCAGCGTATCCCGATTCACCACCGGCACTCCAAACATCACGTAGCTGTTGTTTTCCCGCGCTTCGGTAGCGAGACGTTCAACGTAAGCGTCGAAATTATCGCGCAGCCCTGGAAGGGCGCTCTCGGGCCAGACGATGAGATCCGCGTCCCAGTGCTGGCGCGTCAGTGTGAGATAGCGCTCCAGGGTTGGCCGCCGCATCTCCCGCATCCACTTTCTATCCTGGGGCACGTTGCCCTGCACCAATGCCACCTCGAGCGCATCGCCTTCGGGCTCGGTCCACTTCACGGTACCGAGCAACCAGCCACCGATCCACATGGAGGCCAGCGCCGCGAGCCAGAGCCAACGTTTTCGGCCCGGCTCGCGCAAACCGAGCAGTATCAATCCTGCGCTGACGGCCACCGCCCAGCTTGCCGCGTAGATCCCGCCCACGGGCAACAAGCTCTGCAAGGGCGATCCCACTTGACTGTAACCCAGCTGCAACCAGGTAAAGCCGGTGAAGAACCATCCCCGGACCCATTCCGCCAACACCCACGCCGCGGGCATCAGCAGCAGAAGTTGATAACGCCGATTCTCGACGCCAAGCCGGCGCACGGCGTAGCCGACGATGGCCGGATAGAGTGCCAGGAACATGACCAGCAAGCCCGTCAAGAGCAGCGCCCAGCCAATGGCGATGCGATTGAATTGAAAGCTTTCGTGGATCCAGAACACCCCGAAGCCAAAACACGCCAAGCCGTAAAGCCAACCGCAGAGGAAGGCCCGGCGCGCCGGCACCTGGGTCCAGACGGCAAACAATATCGCCACCGACAACGGTGCAACGGGAAAAAGATTAAAGGGAGAGAAAGAAAGTGGCAGTACCAGCCCGGCAAGCCCGGACAATACCATTCCGAGCCGGCTGTTGAGCCTCATGCCCGACGCTGCTCAATCACAGCAGATGTCAGGTGCCGGCTCGCTCCACCGAAAGCACGCGCAGCAGATGTACGCGGCGCTTATCGGCGCGAAGCACTTTGAAGGTAATGCCACCGGTACGCGTCGTTTCGCCGCGCCGCGGAAGACGTCCGAATCCTTTGATCACCACACCGCCGATAGTATCGAACACATCATCACTGAAATCCGTCTTGAAATACTCGTTGAAATCTTCGATGGGCGTGATCGCCTTTACCGTGTATTCGCCATTTCCGAGGCGACGAATATAACTGCCCTCCTCGGTATCGTGCTCATCGTCGATTTCGCCGACGATCTGCTCGAGGACGTCTTCGATGGTAACCAGGCCCGCAACGCCACCGTACTCGTCCACGACGATGGCCATATGGTTGCGGTTCTCGCGAAATTCCCGCAGCAGCACGTTCAGTCGCTTGCTTTCGGGGATGAATACCGCCGGGCGAATGGCGTCGTCCATGTCGAAGTTCTGCTCCTCGCCGCGAGCGTAATACCCGAGAAGATCCTTTGCCAGCAGTATGCCTTCAACTTCGTCACGGTTATCGCCAATGACGGGGAAACGCGAGTGCCCCGACTCCGTCACCGATGCGATGAAGTCATTCGGATGACTGTCGGCATTAACGACGACCATCTGCGTGCGCGGAACCATGATGTCGCGCACCTGCATTTCGCCGACCTGCATCACCCCTTCGATCATGGCGAGCGCCTGCGCATCGACCAGGTTGCGCTTTTCAGCATCTCGCAGGAGATCGAGCAGCTGTTCGCGGTCCTGAGGTTCTCCGGTCAGCGCTTTGTTGAGGCGAGCGAACCAGGATGATGTGCCGTGACCATTGCCGTCAGTGGCGTGATCCGCGTTCATGAGATACCCCGTGATTCATAGGGATTGTCGAAACCGAGATCGGCAAGAATGCGCGTCTCCATCGCCTCCATTTCCCGGGCCTCACGCGCCTGCTCGTGGTCGAAGCCGAGAAGGTGAAGGGTTCCGTGCACGACCATGTGTGCCCAGTGGGAGGTCACACTTTTTGATTGCTCGTTTGCTTCGCGCCGCACGATGGGGGCGCAAATGACGATGTCACCCAGAAGCGGCAGGTCGACGCCCGCGGGCGCATCGAATGGAAATGAGAGTACATTGGTAGCGCCGAGCTTTTTGCGGAAATCGTTGTTGAGCCGCTCTATCTCGGCCTCACCGACAATACGAATGGTGAGCTCGGCATCTTCGCGCAGATCGGCAACAGCGGCGCAGGCCCAGGTATGGAGCTCGGCGCTGCCAGGCAAGTCGTCTTCGTCACAGGCTATTTGCACGTCCACCTGGTGCGTCATTCCCTCTGGCCGTCCCGGCCTCCACCCTCGCGCTCTTCATGAGCCTCGTAAGCATCGAGAATACGCGCAACCAACGGATGGCGGACCACATCCTTGGAATCGAAAAAGGTGAAACTTATCCCTTCCACGCCGCGAAGCACATCGATTACGTGGCGCAACCCGGAACGTTGCCCGCGGGGTAAATCGATCTGGGTGATGTCGCCGGTGATAACGGCAGTCGAACTGAATCCGATCCGTGACAAGAACATCTTCATTTGCTCAACCGACGTGTTCTGGGCCTCGTCGAGTATGATGAAAGACTCGTTGAGCGTACGGCCCCGCATGTACGCCAGTGGCGCTACTTCGATGACATTGCGCTCGATGAGCTTGGCGACGCGTTCGAATCCGAGCATCTCCTGAAGCGCGTCGTACAACGGCCGCAGGTAGGGATCGACCTTCTGGGCCATGTCACCGGGCAAGAAACCAAGCCGTTCCCCGGCTTCCACCGCTGGGCGCACGAGCACCACGCGGCGCACGGATTCCTTTTCGTAGGCTTCCACGGCACAGGCGACAGCAAGATAGGTTTTGCCCGTGCCGGCCGGGCCAACACCAAAGTTGATATCGTGGCGGAAGATGTTTCGCAAATACTGCGACTGATTCGCGCCGCGTCCACGGACATGGCCACGGCGAACTTTCACTACGACTTCGTCATCGACATCATTGTCGAGAGCGTCTGCAACGCCTGCGTCGTGTAAATACAAGTGCACGCGCTCCGCGGTCAGGGTTTCAGATTCCGTCTCCATGTACATGCGGCGAAGAATTTCACCGGCCGCGCGTGCCGCATCGGAGGGACCGCTGACCTGAAAACTATTACCGCGACTGACGATGTCGACACCAAGCCGCCGCTCGAGCTGTTTCAAGTGTTGATCGAAGGGGCCACAAATGTTTGCCAGCCGTGCATTGTCGGCGGGCTCTAACCGTATGTCGTAAACGGCAGCGAGATCTGTCTGGGGTTGAACGCTCAACTGAGGTGCGGGAATGGCGTGAAACTCAAGCGACGGCCGCTGGACGTGGCGCAATATTCACCAGTTCCCCGCGAAGGCTGTTGGGCAGGGCTTCGGTAATGCACACCTGTGCGAATTGGCCGATGAGATCGCGGCTCGCTGGAAAATTAACGACGCGATTGTTTTCCGTTCGCCCGGATAGCTCGAGCGCGTCCTTTTTTGACGGACGCTCAACCAAAACCCGCTGCATGCTGTCGACCATGGACTCACTGACGGCGCTACCGAGCTCGTTGATTCGCGCTTGAAGCCGGGCGAGGCGCACTTTCTTTACCTGAGACGACACAGGATCAGGTAAATCTGCCGCAGGCGTGCCGGGTCGTGGGCTGTAGACAAAACTGAAGGAGTGATCGAAGCGCACCTCGTCGATGAGGGTCATGGTTTCTTCGAAATCTGCATCGGTTTCCCCGGGAAAGCCGATGATGAAATCCGAAGAAATGCTGATGCCCGGCCGCAGGTGGCGCAGGCGAGCCACTTTGTTCTTGTAGTCGTCGACGGTGTAATTGCGTTTCATCAAATTGAGAATTCGATTACTGCCGCTCTGCACCGGTAGATGCAGATGTCCTACGAGCTCCGGAATTTCCCCATAAACGGCGGTCAACTCTTCGGTGAACTCGCCTGGATGCGAAGTCGTAAACCGTATCCTCTCAATACCATCTATAGCAGCCGTGTATGAGATCAGCAAGGCAAGGTCGCAGCGACCACCGTCGTGGGTGGTACCTTGGTAAGCATTCACATTCTGGCCCAGGTAAGTAATCTCACGCACCCCCTGCCCGGCGAGCGCCACGACCTCGGCGATAACGTCGTCGAAGGGCCGACTGAACTCCTCCCCGCGGGTGTAGGGCACGACGCAGAACGAGCAGTACTTGCTGCAACCCTCCATGATCGAGACAAAGGCCGTCGGCCCGTCGGCCCGGGGCGCCGGCAGGCAATCGAATTTCTCGATTTCGGGAAAAGAGACATCTACCCGGGGTACGCCTGAGCGGCGCACGTCACTGATGAGATCGGCCACGCGATGCAGCGTCTGGGGCCCATAGACAATGTCCACGTAGGGGGCCCGTGCCTGGATGGCGGCGCCCTCCTGGCTGGCGACACAACCACCGACACCGATGATGAGCTCCGGGCGTGCCTGCTTCCACTCCCGCCAGCGTCCGAGCTGCGAAAACACCTTCGCTTGCGCTTTCTCGCGCACCGAGCAGGTATTGATGAGCAGTACGTCGGCTTCCTCCGGCACATGGGTACGCTGCAATCCGTGGGATGCAGCGAGCAGATCCGCCGTGCGGGCCGAATCGTACTCATTCATCTGACAGCCAAAGGTCTTTATATACAGCTTCCGCGACATTCCCATACCCGCTCGAAAGGGCCGATTAACGTACACCTTCTGGCCCTGCTTTTCCACGCGAAATCGCGAGAATTGGCGTGCCCCGGGGATGCTCCCGGGAAGACCCACCGGGCCAGGATCATTGCCACTACAAGCCGTCAGGCAGGGCCAGGCAAGCGTCGCCGGAGTCCACCCGGCGTGTCGGGTGCCATCTCATTACGGCTTCGGCGAGGGCGGTTTTCTCATCCGCCAACAAGACTCCGCCAACGGCATTGACGCCGATCCGTCCCAGTATGACGCTGGGGTCGTCCGCCTCGTCGTAGAGCGCAGCCTGTCCGGCCAGGACCGAGAACCAGAAATACGCCCGCAGGGGATTTTCGTTTTCGCGCCGGCCGTCATTGTAGCCAGGACCCGGCACTCCGCCGCCGGTCCTGAAGTACTCGGCCAGAAACCACACGGCGTGCATTACCTGGGGTCCGCCCCGCGGCTGATGGGCCACACGGCAATACCAGGTCATGGCGAG
>JAACFO010000084.1 GCA_009937425.1 Gammaproteobacteria bacterium | reverse complement strand
CCCCTCACCCTGGCCTCTCCCCCTTAGGGGGAGAGGAGATAAGGATGAGGAATATTTTTTACGCTTCCCGATCCCGCATTTCCAGGGTGAAGTGTCCGTTGCTGCAGCCGGGTGGCGGCACTCGCAGCACGTAGTAGTGAGGACTCTCCCATCGCTTTTTGCCGCTGCGCAGCTCGAGCTTCCACGTGTACATGCGCGGGTTCAGGTTCCAGGTGACCTTCTTGTCCCTGAGATAGCTTTGATTGGTAATCAAGGTGAGACCATCCGCTGCTTCGCGCCGCGCCACCATGGGCACCAGGGCGGTACCCCCGTGGCGAATCGTCATGGTATTGACGCTGGCCGTCGCATCCTGGGTCTTCCAGCTCAAGTCGATGGGGGGGGCAGCGATTCCTGGCGTCACCAGATGCACGGTGCAGTGGGACAGCTTGAGCTTCTGCCACGGCCCCTGGACCTGCACGCTGACGGGCACGTGCCACCAGGAGTAGTCGGCCTTGGTGGCCTGCTGAATCGGTGAACCGAAAACCGGGTGCGGTGAGAATGAGGCCAATTCGGCGCAGGTATGAGACAAGGACCGAAATCCCACGGTTAGATCGTCAAAGCGATCGCGAAGCTCCAGGGTACCAATCATATTGCGCCTTCCCACCACTCTATGCAGATGCAGCAGGAGTCTGCCACGGGGCTGAAAATCAGTTTGAGGTCCCGGCCACATTTTGAATGGCGCTTACACAAGGTGGTGTGACCGTGCTCAAATGGGTAACGGATCGCCTGGGAATTAGCCTCCTTTTTCCACCCCGGGCGGGGCAACGCCCCGTTGCCGCACAACCTCACGCAGACGATCGGGATAATCAGAAATAATGCCGTCAACGCCCAGATCCATGAGCCTGTGCATGTCCGGCACGTCGTTGACTGTCCACACGATGACCCGCAGTCCAAGTGCTTTTGCCTCGTCCAGTTGAGCACGATGGAGATCGCGAAAGTAGGGCGACCAGATGTCGCCGCCCGCTTGCTTGATCATCCGCGGAATGGACCCTCCGAAATCGTCCACGTCGATGCCGGCGGTCCAGGGCGAGACGCCGGGTTGCCCGGCCTGGACGTTATCGAGCCATTGCTGCTCGGCGGTGAGATAGGCGGTTTTTAATTCCGGCGCCAGGGACTGGACATGCTGCAGGGTGCGCCAATCGAAAGACTGCACGTTGACCCGGCCCGTGGCACCGGCGCCGCGCAGCTGCTCGACCAGGATCCTGGCAAATTCCTCCGGCGACGGCGCCATGTGCGGCTCCAGGGGACTCAGCTTGGTCTCGATGTTGAGGTGCACTCGACTGTTTCCGGCGCGCGGCGCGAGTGCCAGTACCTGGGCCAGGGTGGGGATGCGTTCACCGTCCACGGCGTGTTGTTGGGGAAAACGCCGCGCATAACGGGAATCCGGGTCCAAGCGGCCGATGTCGTAGCTTTTGAGCTGATCGAGGCTGAGGCTGTTGATTGCCGGGCCGGGCGCCTGCAGCCACTTGCCGTCCGGGCCACGGGTGAGGGCGGGCGCCAGTCTCGAATCGTGGCTGAGGACCACGTGACCGTCCCTGCTGACAGCCAGATCCATCTCCAGGGTTGTTACGCCGAGTGTCAGGGCATGGGCGAAGCCGGCGAGGGTATTCTCCGGCATCAGGCCTCGCGCCCCGCGGTGGCCCTGTAAGTCGAAAGCATCTGCACGGAAACTACTCATGAGCAGCCAGAGCGCTGTTGCGGCGGTGAGTTTGGCGGATGGCCAGCTTCCCGTGGCGCCCCGCGACCGGGTCCTACCCATGATGGGCTCATTGCACCTTTATAGAGGGCATCGGCGAAGTATCGATGGGGCCCACGCCCGCTGTAAAGATGCTGCCGGGAAGCGGGTCCGCTCTTGGGTGCGGCCGTGTCGGAAATCAGCGACCGCGGCGGGCCCGGGGCGCCTCGGCGCCGGCATCCCGTGATCGTCGTTGCCGGCCTCGGCCCAGCTCTTCCTCCACCCTCGCCTGGTAGAGGCCGCCGAGTTGCTCCGTCACGTCGCGCCGGCCCAGGGCCGCGGCCCGTGCCAGAGCCGCCCGGATCTTGTCGGTCAGCCGCCGGCGACGACTCCCCCGCTTCTTGCGTTGGGACTTGCCCTGGGTGCGCCTGCCGGCGCCGCTGCCGGCTTTGCGTGTGGAGGTTCTGGAAGCCATAGGTGGTTGATCGACAGATTCGGAACGGGACTTTAGGAACCCGACTCGTGCAGACAGCCGGAACTGCCAAGTGCGTGTGCGAAATGGTCCACAAAACGCGGACCGTCCCGGGGGCGCAGGGGCACATTGCGGGCCAGGTCGTTGTTAACGGCGGCCCTTCCTCCTAGGATGAAAGGGTAGCGGAGACACCCTGGAACACGACTTCAACTATGGACGCGGAGCTCTATTCGAGAATTTTCTGCGCGCTGGCGATTGCGCTCGTGGCGAGCTTCGTCTTCGTGGGCGTGGGCAAGCTGTGGCTGGCAGCCAGTGCCAGGCTGCAACGGCGAAATCCTTTTGCCGAGCACGTTTTGCTCGAGCCGGGCCACCGTGTTCGGCAGAATTTGCAGGATCTGGACAGGAGCTACTACCTGTATTTGTCCAGTCTACTGGTTTACTTGTTGTTACTCGTTGTGGCGTTTGCGTTACGAAGCGAACCGCTGCCCTACGCTGCATCAGCGTGGGCGTGGCTGGGGCTGTCGGGGCTCCTTGTCATGGTCAGTCTGATTCTTCCATTTCAGGCCGTGAAACTAAAACGAGCGCGATCGCGGCTCGCATTCCGGCGCACGGCGAATATTGCCGTGGGGCACGCGCTGCAACGAATCGCCAGCCGGGGGTACAACGTCTACCACGACGTGCGGGTGGGCAACCACGTCATCGACAATGTGGTAATCGGCGCAAAGGGTGCGTATGCGGTGAATGTATTCGTGCTTGGCAAGAATCGCGCCAGAAACGGTACAGCGAGACTGGACGAGGCCAGCCTGGTTTTTGGTAAAGCCAAGACCAGCGCGCCGGTTGGCGTTTGCGTCAATCGCGTGGGTGGCCTCAGCAAGGAGCTGTCGAAGGTCATCGGGCATCCGATCCGGGTGCGCTCCGTCATTGCTGTTCCGGGATGGGATGTCGCCTCGGCGGATTCCGACAACCATCTGCTGGTAAACGAAAAAAACGTGGTCATGCTGACAGGCTGGACCGATCCCGACACTTATCTCATGGACGACGACGTGGCACAGATCCACGATTACCTGGCGGCACGCTGCGTGAACGGCAAGCAGACACCGAACTGACCGGTCGCCTGGCGGGTCCGCCCGGCTTCGCCGATGCCGCCGACATTCCCCGCAAATGCCCCACATATGGCACCCGGCGATGCCCGGATTCGTCAAAGAATGCCAGGCCGTCTTTTCTTCTACCCGCATCATCGCGCTGTCCAGGGTGTTAGAATCGGCTGTGCTGTGCCGTCCGCCTGTATTCGGTTCCAGGGCAGTCAGCAGGGGGTGGGACGGACTGTCGACAGGGAATCCAGGAGAGAGTCCATTCATCGAACCGGGGACATCGTGTGTCCGTCAGAAAAAGGAAAACATCATGAAGCGCTCAAATTTTTTCGCCGCCGTGGCCGTTATCGGTTTGATGGCCGGCTGTTCGAGTCCTCAGGACAAAGCCGCCAAGGCGGATGCCGAAATGAAGGAAAAACGCATGCAGCTCGCCGATGAGTATCAGACATGCACGCAGAAGGCCGCCGCCTACGAAGAAGCAGTCAAAGCCGGTAAAGGCAACGACGTGAAGCCTGCAGATCAGGTGCAGATGTCCCAGTGCGATGAAATCATGAAGACCATGGAAGCCCTCAAGTAGTCCGCAACTCGATGGGGGTCGGGCTACCCGGCCCCCTCGATGGTAAATCGCAGCAGCGCGTGATCCGAGAAACGCCGGATCCATTCTGCTTTTTCAGCATCCGTAGTCAGCTCCGGCCATCCTCATGCACCCGTTGTCCGTGGCATTTCTCACGCCGAGTTTCCTATGCCCGCAATAGTTCCGTGGCACATTCGTTCAGAAAGGCCATGAATGCACGATCCCGCCCCGGCGTTGCCACGCAGTGACCCCAGGCTGACTCGTAGGGTCGCAGCAGCGCGTTTGGCATGTGGCGCACCTCGAACGCGTTGTCTTGCGGTGGGAAGTACTAATCCGTTGTGCAGGTGATCAGGATCGCCCGGGCTTGAATAGCTGCGAGCGCGCGCTCGAATTTACCCCGGTATTGGTCATTAGCGCTGATATCGCCCCGTCCGGCGCTCAGCGTGCCGTAGGTCTTGTAGCCGAGCCTGGTGTCATCGGCCTAATGGCCATCAGATTACTCGCTATGGCGGGATTCAGGGGTCGCTCTGTTCGCTAGAGTATTGCCTTGCTGCGCGAATACTCGCGCTCGATGTTGAAGTGATCTTTCCATCTGCGTGTCGCGCGCATGCCGGAGAGATATTCCTCGTGCTTATGGCCGATGGGGAAGGGCGCAGGATCCGGGGGCGCGGTCCATAGTCCCGCCGCGCGACGCGCTTCGCGCTGGTCCATCAGCCGGTCGTTGTAACTCTCCATGACGATCCAACCCCCCGGGCCATCCAGGGCCGCCGCCCGGTAGCGACCGTCCATCTCCTCCATATAAGCGACTTGCTCGCCGCTCAGCTCCAGTGGCTCGCGTATGTCAGCGTAGCCGTAGTCCGCGAGTGTTTCCCCGGCCAGCCAGGCGACGATGCGTTGATCGCGCACACTGAGAAGTTCTTTGTATATGCCCACGTGCTTGTCGGATATGGGCTCGGCGAGGGCCCGGTTATCCTTGGTTTTCCCACGCCGTTTGGCGGTAGGCGTGGTGTGGAACTCCAGCATCTCCTCGGCATAGTCTTCGCCGATGAAAGTGCACAGTCGCTGCAATCCCGCGACAGGATCACGCACGAAGCTTTCGTATTCGATATCCAGCCACTGGTCACTGGATAGTTTTTCACGCCACGGTTTGACCGCGTCCTGACCCATGCGCCAGAGCTCGGTGGCGCAGTAGATGTTGGTAGGCCCGAAAGACGAGTCCAGGAATTCGGCGCTGACGTCGCGCCCGTCGCGGTATATGAATACGAACTGGGCGTCGGGAAAGTCTTCGAGGATCTCTCCCACGTAGAAGAGATTGTATGGCGTTTTCTCCCCCCACCGCGCTTTACCGATTTCCTCGGCATAGCGCTGGAACATGGTCGCGTAAATTCCGGCAAAGCTCTGCTCGAGTGATGCGGCTCGTTGGGTAATCTCATCGCCGAAGGTCGCCGGGTCGACGTCCATTCCCCAATAAGGGGTTCTCAATCCGTGCACCATTTCATGGGCCAGAGTGCGGAAATTTCCGGAATCCGCCAGGTCTCCATAGGTAAACAAATAGGGTCGAAAACGCGGGTAGTACCAGGCAACTTCCGGTACGGCGAGTCGCGGGTGACAACCGAGAACCGCCATGATCAACGTGGTTCCCGAACGTTCGGAACCAATGACGAAAACAGGGCGTTGGTCGAATGTCAAAGCCATGGATTCACAATCCTTCTCTATGATTGGCCGACGCGATTAGTCAACTTCATGGCCTCCACGAGTCCCACCTTGACCTCTTCGACCTTGCGCAGAAAGGCTTCGCTTCCACGGCGCTCTTTGCGCGCCATGTCGATGGGAAATTCATTAACGATGCGTGCCGGCTGATCGCCCAGAAGCAGTACCCGATCACCCAGGTAGACGGCTTCTTCGATATCGTGGGTTACGAACAGAATGGACTTGCGTGTCTCCTTCCAGATCCGCAGAAGCTCATCCTGCAACACGGCCCTGGTTATCGCGTCCAGTGCCCCGAAGGGTTCATCCATGAGCAGGATATCCGGTTCCACCGCCAGAGCGCGCGCGATGCCGATGCGCTGCCGCTGCCCGCCGGACAGCTGATAAGGCCAGCGGTCGCCATAGTCGGATAAGCCGACCAATTCGAGGGTGTGTTCCACGCGCTCCCGGCGAAGCTGTTCCGAAATCTCGATACCTTCGAGCCCCAGGGCGACATTGTCGGAAATTTTTCGCCACGGCATGAGCAATGCTGCCTGGAAGACCATGGCGATGGGGCGGCGCCCGGGATCGGGTTCGGTCTCCAGTGTTACGGAGCCTTCGTAGGCTGGGATTAAATTGGCAATGACCCGCAATAAAGTCGACTTGCCGGCGCCGGATACGCCAACCAGGGTCACGCACTCGCCTTCCTCGACACCAATATCCAGGTGACGGAAGATGATGTTGCGCTCGTCGCCTTTGCCGAAGGCAACCGCCAGATCATGGGTTTCGATTACCTTTGCCATGCCAGTATCCGTTGCTGAATCATGACGAAGATGTAGTCGCTGACGCCATAGAGAAGGGCGATAGAGAACATGTATAGAACCACCACTTCCGTCGCGAGCAGGCCCGACGCCTCCATCATCCGCTGACCGATGCCTTCGATTCCGAACAGCTCTGCTGCTACGACTGTCATCCAGCCCTGACCGAGTCCGGCCCTGAGCCCGCTGAGAATACCGGGCGCGGCGCCCGGCAGAATCACTTTGCGCAACAGCGCCAGGAAGGTGCGATGGCCGAAGGCCCGGGCGACCTCGATGAGATCCTTATCGACAGCCTGTACGGCGCCCATCGCCGTGAAGTAGTTGATCCAGAAGATGCCGATGGAAATGATAAAAGCGGCTGCGGTCTCGGAGATTCCGAACCAGATTATGGCGAATGGAATCCAGGCTAAGGGCGGGATCGGCCGCAGTACCCGCGCGAGCCAGGCCTGCCCGGCCTCGACGCGGGAGAACAGCGCAACCGTGACGCCAAGCGTGACGCCAAGAAACGAGCCCATGATGAATCCGATGCTGTAGTGCCGCAGGCTCGCGACGACCATCGACTGCCAGATGCCCGCCTTGATCTCCGATATCAGCGTCGGTGGAATTACGCTGGGCGGTGGCAGCAGGTGCGTCTCGATCAGGCCACTACGGGCGACGCCCTCCCAGATCAACAGGAAAACAACCAGCCCCGTGGCCGACAGTACATACCGGGTTACAGGCTTCAGAGTTCCAAGCGTCCTTGATAGTGGTTGTTATTAACGACGGTCAGTTGCCGACGTTCCTGGCCGCGTCTGTGTAGATTGTCAGGTCGAACAGGCCGTCGGTGGAAACCTTCGTTTTGATTTTCTCGCTTTTCTGGAATTTGGCCATGTACGCAGTCTGCTCGAGGATCCCCGCCGGGTCCGACCGGAAATTCGAGGACGGTGATTGCAGGGACTTCTGGATGGTTGCCACATCGATAAGACCCTTGGCGACAAACTCCGCGACGTATGGCGCCGCCTTCTCCGGTTCCTCTATCAGAAGCTTCGTTGCCTTTATATGCAACTCCATATACTTGACCAACGCGTCGCGGTGCTTCGCAATTATTTTTTCACGGGCCGCGATAGTTGACCCAGGTTGCCCGGGCATCATCTCGTCGGCACGTGCGACAACCTTTGCGCCCGCCAACTTACTTTCGACGATGGTAAGTATGGGTTCCAGAATTCCCGCGGCATCCACCGAACGGCTGAGTAAAGCCTGCTGTACCTGGGATGCGCCCATGCCGATGAGCTCCACATCATCCAGACTCATTCCCATGGAACGCAGAATCCAGTGGCGCGTCACCGTATCCGGCACGGAACCCTTGGGGAAACTGGCAATTTTCGGCTTGCGGCCCTTGTCCTTTGTGAATGCCTGGAGTGCGGCTGCCGAAGTCGACTGTTGGTCGAAGTACTTGACCAAATCACCCTGGGCGATCACCGCGATCTGCTCGACGATGCCGGCACCAATGACTTTCAGCTCGATGCCTTTAGCACGGGTCACCATGGCAGGTCCAATGCCGAAACACATCATGTCCATTTTCCCCGACGCGATGGCTTGGACAATCGCCGGGCCATTGGAAAATCGCGTGAGCTCGAGATTGATACCGGCGTCTTTGGCCCAACCCATGCCCTGAATGACGAACAACTGGCTGCACGGCACGATGGGCATATAGGCCATCTCCAATGTCGTTTCGGCGCGAGACCGTTCCGGTAGGGCGGAAAGTACGACTGCCAACAGCACACCAGCGATAAGTACACCTTTACGCGTTTTCATCTGTATTCTCCCCTCGGGCATGGATTGTTCACCGGTCCGCCGACTTTCTCACGCCGGCCGGCCGGAGGTTGTAAACTTGGAGTCTGATGATATGTCAAAAAACCTGTTGAATGGGGTAGATAAATGAGTGATCTGTCTGAGCTGACCAATCTCCTGGACCGCCTCGATGCGGCGGAAATCCAATACACCCTCGCCAGTGTCAGCGAGGGGGCGGTTGTGGTTGGCATCGATGTGCCCGGCGAGCACTGGACCGTGGAGTTCATGGACGACGGCGACATCGAGGTCGAAATCTTCAAAGGTGACGGCCAGGTGTTCGATTACGGCATCATCGAAGACCTGTTCGATAGTGTCGAAGACGACGATGATGATTGAGCGGACTGCTCATGACGTTCGACCCTGAGCGTCCATTCGCCTGAGCTCAATTTCTCTTGCCCGAAGGCCAGAGGTTGATGATGGCGACGCCACCGATGGCGAGCACGCCCCCCGCCACGGTGTACACGGTCAGGCTTTCACCCAGAAACACTACTCCCCCGGCTACGGTGGTCACCGGCAGCAGCAGCAGAAAGGGCATGACCTGATTGACGTCGTGGCGCGCGAGAAGGTGATACCAGATGGCGTAGCCCAGCGCCGTCATCACCAATCCCAGGTATAAGACCGCCATCCAAACCATGGGGGGTGCACTTTCGATGGCTTGCAGCTGGCCGTCCTCGGCCAGCCAGGATGCGACGAATAGCTGGGGCGCGGCCCACATGGCCACCCATGCAATCAGCGTGAAGCCGCCGATGCCGCCCAGCGTCTTGATCATGATCTGTCCCACCGCCCAGGTGAACGCTCCGCCTACTACCAGGAGTATCGACGTCAGGTTGTCCTCGTATCTGGGCTCGCCGGCGATCAACGTGACCCCGATGAAGGCGAGCAGCATGCCGAATGCACGTCCCCAACCGAGGGAATCGCGAAACACGATCCATGCCACGAGGGCGCCGAAGGGAACCTCGAGCTGGACCACCAGGCTCGCGGTGGACGCATCCAGGCCCTTGAGGCCGGTGAAGGTGAGGCTGTACTGAATTGCGGCGCTGACCAGCGCAATCCAGAATATTTTGCCCAGCAGCTGCCACGGCGGGCGCACGAACCATACCAGTGTCAAGGCCGTCAGGGTGAAACGCAGGGCCATGAGCAGAATCGGCGGAAAGTCCTCGATGGCCGCCTTGGCGAATACCACGCCCATGCCCCAGATGACGGCGACGGAAATCGCCAGGAGAATATCCGCAGGTTTCATCGGGGTGGGGGTGGATCAGGCCTCTCTGACAGCCCAGTCGAGTCCCACTTCCGGCATCAATGCCATGAATGGGTCGGGATCCAGTTCTTCGACGTTGACGAGCTTGCCCACATTCCAGTCGCCTCTGGCGACCAACAGCGCCGCCGCCACCAAGGGCACCGCGGTGGTATAGGAGATGGCCTGGGCGCCGATGTCCCGATAGCAATCCCCGTGGTCACAGCTGCTGTAGATGAAAACTTCCCGCTCCCTGCCTTGATCGCGTCCCTTGATGAGGCAGCCGATGCACACTTCACCCGTGTAGCCCGCGGCCAGGCTCGCCGGGTCCGGCAGCACGGCCTTCAGCAGCTTCAGAGGCACTACCGGCACTCCCTCCACGTCGACCGCCTCGCCGGACAGCAGTCCCAGCCGGTTGAGAACATTAAAGACGCTGATATAGCGGTCACTGAAGCCCATCCAGAACTCCATGCGCCTTGCCGGTATGTTTGCAGACAGGGAATGCAACTCGTCGTGGCCCATGGAATACACTTTTTGCTCGCCGACCACGGGGAAATCGTAACTGCGGCTCCTGCTGTGGCAGGGAATGCTCAGCCACTGACCGTTTTCCCAGTAGAGCACGTCTTCCATAATTTCGCGCAAGTTCACTTCCGGATCGAAGTTGGTGGCAAAGTACTTGCCGTGATCGCCCGCATTGACATCCATGATGTCGATGCTGTCGATCTCATCGATGAGATGCTTGTGGACGTAGGCGCAGAAGGCGTTGACTGCGCCGGGGTCGAAGCCGATGCCGAGAATTCCCGTGACGCCCGCCGCCGAGAACCGTCCCCGGTGCTTCCATTCGTTGTTGGCGTACCAGGGAGGCGCTACGTTGAAGTCGCCCTCCTTCTCATAGACGGCGGTATCCAGGTAGTGGGCGCCGGTGCGCAAGCAGGCCTCGATGATGGCCAGGTTGCAATGGGGACTGCCGGCATTGAGAACCAGCGAGGAGTCATTGCGTGTGATCAGTTCTGCCACCGCGTCGGTATTCTTGGCGTCCAGTTGCGAGACAGTCAGCTTCGCGTCGGGATTTTTCAGGTTGGTCTTCTCGACAACCGTTTGCACGATGTGCTCGCACTTGGACAGTGTGCGCGATGCGAGACAGATGTCACCCAACTCGTCGCTATGCTGCGCGCATTTGTGGGTGACGGCGCTGCCCACACCGCCGGCGCCGATAATGAGTACGTTTCTCACGGGTGCCATCTAGGAAAGACGTTTCCGGTAGTCTTGGTAATCAAACCGGCGGACCTCGCGGATCCTGCCGCTGCCCGCTTCCTCGATGGCGATGCGCGGCAATGGTACGCCGTTGAACATCGTATTTTTCACCATCGTGTATGGCGCCATGTCCTCGAACACCACCCTGGACCCCACCTCCAGCGGTTGCGCGAAAGAGTACTGCCCAAACACATCCCCCGCCATACAGGTGAGACCTCCGATCCAATAGGTGTAATCGAATTCGCCGGGCTCACCGGCGCCTCGAATGTCGACGCGGTAAGGCATTTCCAGCACATCGGGCATATGGGCGCTGGCCGATGCATCCAGAATCACCGTGTCATTGGGCAACACATCGAGCACCGACGCCACCAGCACGGCGGCATTCATCACGATGCCTTCGCCGGGTTCCAGGTAAACCACCACGTCGTGCCGGGTCCGGAAGTCGTCGATGGCCGCACAAAGTCCGTCGATATCGTAACCGTCCCGAGTAATATGGTGCCCGCCGCCGAAGTTCACCCATTTCATCGCCGGCAAGAATTCCCCGAATTTTTCCTCGAAGACCAGCAGGGTGCGCACCAGGGCGTCGGCATCGTGACCGCACAAAACGTGAAAGTGCAGGCCGGTAATGCCGTCGAGGCAGCCGGATTCGAAATCCACGCGCCGCACACCCAGGCGGGAGTTCGCAGCACAGGGGTCGTAGATCGCCGTTTCCACCTCCGAGTGTTCGGGGTTTATCCGGATCCCGCAACGGGTGCCGCCACCGTGCGCGTCGATGCGGGGCTTGAAATGCCGCCATTGGGAAAAGGAGTTGAAGACCATGTGATCGCACAATGTCAGCAACTGCTCGAACTCGCTGTCTTTATAAGCCGGCGCGCACATGTGCAGCTCGCCGCCGAATTCCTCGCGGCCGAGTCTTGCTTCGTTGAGCGAGCTCGCGGCGGTGCCGGCAAGATACCGGCGCATCAAAGGGAAAGTGCTGAACATTGCAAAAGCCTTCAAGGCCAACAGCACGACGCACCCTGTGCGATTTTGCAATTCACCCAGCAGCTCGAGATTCTGCAGAAGGCGTGCCTCGTCGCAGACGTAGCAGGGCGTTTCGATTTCGCGAGGGTCCATGGCCACCCACAAAGGCGCGCGCCGTCAGTGCGGCGCCGGGACAATGAGGGTTGTTACTCTATCGGATTGTCGATGTGCGCCCAATGGCTTTGCCATCGGGTATCGACGCGGGCAGGGGGAAGGGCCCAGAGGGCGCGCTGGATGATGGCATAGAGATGGGGGGTCCAGATTGGTACGTCGTGGTCCAGGGGATTGGGCGCCGGCTCCCGGCGCATGTCCACGGGGCTCAAGATTATGGAAGCATTCTCCAGGCCCGACTGTGCCACCAGGGTGAAGATCTCTTCGGCAACCGGGTCGCTCATGGCCAGGCAGCCGGCGGATTCGCTGCCACCGTGAATAAAGATGGCGCCGCCGAGGTTTCTGCGGTTTTCCACATTGCCCATCATGCGATCGAAGGTATTCGGATAGTCGACTTTCAGCGACAGGTGGTAGTTGCTGTTGGCATTGAGCTGTGTGAACTGGTAAATGCCTTCCGGCACCTGCCGATCACCTTCGCGTAGTTTGGGACCTACGGTACCGCTGGCCGCCAGCACGTCGTAGTAGCGTATGAATTTGAGCGCGTCGGGGGCGTTACCGGCGTAGAGTTCCACGCGCCGTTCCCACTTGAATGCCGCCAGGACTACCGTTTGCGGCGGGTAGTCGACGCCGGCTGCGCGAAAGTAGGGGGCCAGGCGGCGCTTCGCCAGGTATCCATACTGCTTCACGCGGTCGTAGACGGAGAATCCGTTCTCGACGGTATCCGCGGGTGGCAGCGCCACAGCGGTCCCGGCGGCGCCCAGGGTCAGCAGGGCGAGGAACATTGGCCACAGCACGCTCCCCATGGCGCTCCCGGGTCTGCCGGTGCGTTTCACATTGGTCATGGCATCTGGAAAAAGCACATGATAATCATAGACCTGCGTCTCGCCCCGTGCTCGGTTTTTGTGGCCCGTGGTGCCTGCGCAGCCCCGATTGAGACCCGGTTGGCAGACCGGCGAGGGTTTATTCGAACAGGCGCGTCAGCTCGTCCCGGGAAAACTGTGGCAAGGGTTGCATGGATCCATCCGCCGAGCAAAGGCAGCGGCCCTGGTCGGCATCCACCAGTTCACCGATAACGGCCGCGGCGATGTTCTCACCGGCGAGCCCGTCAACGATGTTCGGTGCGTGCTCGCCGGGAGCGGCGATGAGCAGGCTACCGGAGCCGATCAAGCCCAGCGGGTTCAAACCCAGATGCCGGCACATGAGCGCGCACTCGGGCAGCACCGGAAGCCGATGGCCATGAACACGCAAGCCCAGACCGGCGGCCTCGGCGAGCTCCCAGAGGCCGGTGGCGACGCCACCCTCGGTGGGATCGTGCAGGGCGTGTACTTCGCCTGCCTGCAGGGCCAGATGTGCATCCTTGACGACACTGATACCGGGGTCGCGCAGAAATTCAGCGCAGCGCTGAATTTCTTTGCCGTCCATCAGGTCGGCGAGGGCGGACGCTTTTTCACGGGCAATGAGCGCCGTGCCTTCCACGGCGATGCCCTTGGTAAGAATGATGGCATCGCCGGCACGGGCGCCGGCGCCACGCACGATGGCGTCCCGATCCACCTCCCCAAGCATCTGACCAATAACGATGGGCCTGTCCAGACCGTGGGTGATTTCCGTATGGCCGCCGCACAGTGTTACGTCGAGCTCGTCGCAGGCCTCGGCCATCTGTTCGAAGATTGCTTCCACCAGATCCGGCGTCGTGTGGTGCTCCGGCAATAACAGGGTTGCCAGAAACCAGCGTGGCCGTGCACCGCAGCAGGCGACGTCGTTGGCGTTGACGTGCACGGCGTACCAGCCGATTTCGTCGCTTGCAAAGGTCACGGGGTCGGTCTTGGCTACCAGGCAGCGATTACCCATATCGATGACCGCGGCATCCTCGCCGATGCCGGGACCGACCAGCACGCTGGGGTCGGGCCGGATGTGGCGTGCCAGCAGTTTTTCCAGCAACGGGGCGGGCAGCTTACCCAGGCCGATGGGGTTCACGGACGAGTCTCAACTCCATTCGTCGAACAGCGCGCGCAAACTGCCATTGTTGAAATAACGTGAGGCGCTGGCGGGCAGCGGGAACAACAATTCGTTTTTGGCCGTGCCGGTCTGCTCACTGCTCTCGCTGCTCCAGCTGTAGTCGTATTTCAACGCATCGCGGCTGGTGGATACGCCGAAGTGAATGCGGTCGTTCATGACCCAGTCGCCTTCGTAGCGGGAGTCGCGTATCCATCCGTCGTGCCGGTAATGGGGCTCGATACGAATGTCCGCCGCCCCCCGGGCAAACCGATCACCTTTGAGGCGTGCACCCATGTTGAGGTAGCCGGTGAATAAGTGAACGTCGTCGTCGCGAGGGACCAATTTTCCTCTCCGCTTCACTGCCGGTACGCGGATGGCGCTCAGGTGGGCGCCGGAGCGTGTGTGCAAATAGCTGGGCAGGCCGCGGATGGTGACATTCAGTTCGATGAGAAAATAGTCGAGCTCGTCACCGGGACTGCGCTTGCCCGGCAGCTCCTGGATCAGTTCGCCGAGTCTCAGAAACAAACGGAAACGCACGTTGCCGAAAAGAAAACGCCGCAGATTCTCATAGCCGGCCTCACTGTTGACGATTCCCAGCGGCCCGGAATGGGAGCGGTGTACGAAGGCCCTTGGTCCTTGTTTTACGTAGGCATTCTCGATGGTCACGAGACCGTCACTGCCGGGACCGACACCGAGCTTGGCCGCGCCGACGACGTAGTCATCGAAGTTCGTGCCCACCAGTGAAAACACCCGCTTTATCGGCGGTGCGTGGGCTCGGGGCTTGTAGGTGTGTGGATCGTCGCCCCGGGCGAGGTTCAGGTAGCGGCGCATTTCCTTCGATCCAAAAGCGTCACTGCCTTTGAAGCCGATGAGGTCGCGGATGTCTTCCGCCCAGCCGAGCCCTTCACGAAGACTGATGCCCCGGTGGGGGGTGCCGTAGGTGAACAGCTTTCGAACCTCGACTGGTTTGAAGTCGACGGCACGCAGGCCACGCCGCTTGAGGTCCGCCGCGGATGGTTTATTGGCGCCGAAGATGTCCGGGTTTTGAAGGTAACTGCGCGCCACCAGGCCGCCCATGGAGTGTGCTACCAGGATGACCGCGAATTCGGCGGGCGACCCGCAGGCGAGCCGTACTTGATTGAGAAACACCGCCAGATCCGCCGCGTAGCCGTCCACCGTCTGGCGGGCCTCGCCGATCATGCGCGATTCGGGATCGTAGTAGCGAAAAATCCACATTGTTTTCCGCCAGTCGCCGCGCGCGTCGGCAACGGAGCCGGCGATGGGGCGATTCCTCGGGTCGACGAAGCACCCGAAGGAGTCCTGATAACCTTCCTCCTTCATCAGCCGCACCACGGGACTTTCGAAGATATGCATCTTCGGCTCCGTGCCGGCAGTCAGCTTGAACTGGGTGGAACCGAGGTTGAATCCGTAGTACGGCATATTGAAGGTGGATTCCACCTCGGACTGGGTCATCGCATAACCCCTGACATATATGATGGGGTAGTAGTTCGCCATGTGCTCTGTCCTCCCTGCGCTCGTCTATGGGGCTCGGCTGGATGCCGGACTGAATAGGAATATACTGATTGGCGGTCGGCCAATAATCAACGGCCCCCGGATTCGAGTGCAACGGGCCGGTTTTGGCCGTATATTCGGTCCCAGTTGGATGCACCTCCTGGCAGGGCCACGGTCGCGTCCGTTCACACCATACGTGTCATACCTTATTTGGGGGAATCATGCGCCAGTTACTCGTCGGCGTCGTATTTGCGACGACATTCATCACCTCGTCCGTGTCCGCGGGGACCTTGGACCTGATCCGCGATTCCGGGGTGTTCAAGATCGGCTACCGGACGGATGCCGCACCCTATGCCTACAAGAACACCCTCGGCGAGGCCGCCGGTTATTCGGTGGATCTGTGTCGCACCGTCGCCGCCGCGGTCAAGCAATCACTCGGACTGAAGGACATTACGCTCAAGTATGTCCCGGTCACCGCCGAGAACCGGTTCAAGGCCGTGCAGGACGGGCGCATTCACATTCTGTGCGGCGCCACCACCGCTACCCTGTCCCGGCGCGAGAAGGTGGACTTCTCACTGGGCACCTTCATCGATGGCGCCAGCGTCATGCTGATGGCCGACGGCCCCGGGGGCTTCAAGGAGCTTTCCGGAAAGAATGTGGGGGTTCGCGGCGGTACCACCACCGAGGATGGGCTGCGCAATACGCTGAAAAAACTGTCGGTGGATGCCAAGGTCGTTCCGGTCAAGAGTCACGATGATGGCCTCAGCAGGTTGCAGAAGGGTGAAGTGTCGGCCTATTTCGCCGATCGGGCCATCCTGTTGTTCCTCATGGCCGGCAGCCCGTCGCCGGGCAAACTGCGGGTGGCCGCGGATTACTACAGCTTCGAGCCCTATGCCCTCGCCATGAAGCGCGGCGACGACAAATTCCGCCTGGAGGTCGATCGCGCGCTGAGCCGTCTTTATCGCACCGGCGGCATCGTGCCGATTTTCCGGAATTCCTTCGGCAGCGCGGAGCCCAGTGAGGTGCTGCGGTCTTTGTACCTCATCAACGCACTACCCGAGTAGACTTGCCTGCTCGCCGTACCGAAGGCAGACTACGCGCGCCCCGCCGGGGCTTAGGATTACTATCAACCGATCCAGGAGGATCCATGCGTGCATTATTGACATCTCTTGCAGTCGCCACCGTGCTGCTGCTTTCCGGGCCCATTGCTTCGGCCCAGCAGAATATTGTCGAAACCGTGGCCACAGGCTGCGAGTCGGAGCTGAAAACGTACTGCAACGGCGTGACGCCGGGCGAGGGACGTATCCTGTCATGCCTGTATGCCTATGGCGACAAGCTCTCAGGTCAGTGTGAGTTTGCCCTCTACGACGCCGCCGCCCAGCTCGAGCGCTTCGTGGCCGCGCTTTCCTATGTGGCCAACGAGTGCGGCGACGACATCGACAAGTTCTGTGCGAATGTAGAAATGGGGGAAGGGCGAATTCTGGCCTGCCTCGAGTCCAACAACACGAAAATCCAGGGGCGCTGTACGCAGGCCCTGAAAGACGTCGGCTTGAAATAAGCAAACAGGTGAGGGGGCCCATTCGAAGCCCCGCACCCTCACCCCGACCCTCTCCCTTCCAGGGAGAGGGGGCCCTCCGTTCGGCGTCATATTTATAGCCCGGCGAGGACACTCCTCGAGTCCAACAGCACTCCTCCCCCCTCTCCCTTCCAGGGAGAGGGGGGCCCTTCGTTCGGCGTCATATTTATAGTCCGGCGAGGACACTCCTCGAGTCCAACAGCACTCCTCCCCCCTCTCCCTTCCAGGGAGAGGGGGGCCCTTCGTTCGGCGTCATATTTATA
>JAACFO010000020.1 GCA_009937425.1 Gammaproteobacteria bacterium | reverse complement strand
CAAGGGCCAGAAAGACCGCAAAGAGGCCTTCGGGCTCGCCCTGTTGCAGGTCGCGATCAAAGTCAGCGGCAGTCGCGGCGCCAGCGCGAATCCAGTCATCGTCGAAGCCATGGAAAGCCCGAACCGCTTTGTTCAGCAGTTTCGTTACGACAATGCGCCAACCGTGGCCGAAGGCGGCGAGTCGCCGGAAAGCCCGGCGTTGAAACTGTGGGTGCAGTTCGATGCGCCGGCGGTGGATGCGCTGATTCGTGAGGCAGGCATGCCCGTGTGGGGCCGCGTACGCCCCTCGGTGCTGGTGCTCGTGGCCGTCGAGTCCGCGGGCGGGCGCGAGCTACTCAGCAGCGACGACGTGGGCGGCTGGGCCGAGTTCATCCAGCGCGCCGCCGATGGGCGGGCGGTGCCGTTGGTACTGCCGCTCATGGATCTGGAGGATCGCGCTCGGCTGCGTGCTTCCGACGTATGGGCAGGCTTCGAGGACAATGTGCGCGGTGCCGCAGAGCGTTACCAGAGCGAAGGCGTGCTTCTGGGACGGATCTATGAACAGCTGCCCAACTTCTGGGAGGCACGCTGGCGCTTGTTGCTCGAAGATGGCCGCCACGAGTGGGTTGATCAAGGCGAGACTCTGGACGTGGTTTTGCTTGCCGGCGTTCACGAAAGCGCCGACCGGCTGGCTTCCCGCTTTGGAGGATTCACCGGCACCACGGTTGCCTCCGGGGTGGAGCTCAGTGTGACTGGTATTCGGTCCTTGCGTGACTATGCCCGCACTCTGCAATACCTGGGCTCATTGGACGAGATCAGCCGCGTGGACATCACCAACGTGAACGCCGGCGGTGTGTCCTTCCGCGTCGATGCCCGCGGTGGCCGCGAGACGGTTCGTCAGATAATCGCCCTGGGAAATATCCTGGCGGAAGACGGGCAGGGGGGCTTGAACGCCGGGCTAAGCTATCGGCTGCTGCCGTGAGCGGGGCCCGGGGAGCCCGGCGGCGTCCCGATCAGTTGCCCCTGGGTGTCACCCTGAGGCATCAGCGCAGCTTCTCCAACTTTGTCCCTGGACAGAACGCCGGCGCCGTGGCCGTGTTGCGCGATTTGCTGACGGCGGGTACTGGCGGTGTCGTCTACTTGTGGGGTGGCAGCGGCTCGGGCAAGAGCCACCTTCTGGAGGCTTGCTGTGGCGATGCCTGCATGCATGGCCGGCCCGTTGCCTACCTGCCGCTGGGCGGCGAGCACGCGCAGCCGGAAATGCTGAGCGGCCTGGCAGACAGCCAGCTTCTCTGTATCGACGACGTGGACAGGGCCGCCGGCGACAGCGCCTGGGAGGAAGCGCTGTTCCATCTCTACAATCAGGCTGAGCAGGCGGCGTGCCCCATGGTGCTGGCCGCCAGGGTGGCGCCGCGTACGCCGGACTGGCGGCTTGCGGATTTGGCTTCGCGGCTTACCGCCGCCGTGGTCTGGCGATTGCGCACCCTCGATGACACCGAGCGACGCGATGCCTTGCAACTGCATGCCCGGGAACGCGGCTTCGCTCTCAGCGACGAGGTGGTGACATTCGTCATGAAGCGCCTGCGACGTGACATGGTGTCACTGTCGGCATTCCTGGAGCGGCTCGATCGATCGAGTCTGGCTGCACAACGCCGGGTCACGGTGCCCTTTGTGAAGGCACTGCTGGAACAAAGCGACGATTAAATTCCGCCCTTAAATTCCGCCTTGGCCAAGGCGGGCGCTGACCCCGGCGAGACGACGACCCAGGGCGACACACAGACGTTGTTCCTCAGCGGTGATGGCGATGTCGTTGTGCGGGCCGGCGAGATGGCTCGCGCCGTAGGGTGTTCCGCCACTGCGAGTGCTGGTGAGTTCCTTTTCCGTATACGGGATCCCGAGCACCAGCATGCCGTGGTGCATGAGCGGAAGCATCATGGATAGCAGTGTGCTTTCCTGTCCGCCGTGCAGGGTCGAGGTGGATGTGAACACCGCCGCCGGTTTGCCCACCAGGGTGCCCGACAACCACTCGCTGGCGGTGCCGTCGAGAAAATACTTCAGTGGCGCCGCCATGTTGCCGAAACGTGTCGGACTGCCCAGTGCAAGCGCACAACACTCATGCAGATCTTCCCGGGTGACGTAGGGAGGACCATCATCGGGCACGCTGCTTTCGCTGGCCTCGCAGACCGTCGACACTTTCGGTACGGTGCGCAGCCGTGCCTGCATCCCGTCCACTTCCTCGATTCCCCGCGCCACGAAACGCGCCATACGCGCGACACTGCCGTGCACGCTGTAGTACAGCACCAGCACCTCGGCCATGCTTAGAGCACGTCGAGGACATTTTCTGGCGGCCGCCCCAGGGCCGCCCGTACGCTCGTCACGGCGATGGGTCTTTCCATGAGAATCGGGTGTTCGACCATGGTCTGTATCAGGCTGCGGCGGTCCAGGCTTTTATCATCCAAACCCAGTTCCTTGTAGACGGATTCCTTCTTGCGCATCAGCGCCCGGGGATCCATGGCAAGAAGAAGCAATATGCGCTCCAGCTCGGCGACCGATGGCGGTGTCTCGAGGTACTCGACGACCTTCGGCGCGACATTCCGACTGAGCAGTAGTTCCAGAGCCTGACGCGACTTGCTACAGCGTGGATTGTGGTACAGGGTAACCGGATTCACACTCTTATCCTGGTTGCGGGGGCGTCCGTGCATTCTATCCGCAGTCGCGTTGACAGCCTACTGGGGCGATGATAGCGTCGTGCGACGCCGCGGTCGCGGTTCTGTGCATGAAAAGAACACCACCAATCGCCGAGTTGCCCATGTGTGTGCGCTATTTCCGCTTGCTTGCAAGTACGCTCGTGGCAGCCGTCTTCGTTGCCGCATGCACCAGTGCACCCACCCAGGAAATGAGCGACGCCAGACAGGCAATTTACTCCGCCCGCAGCGCTGATGCGGCGGCCTACGCGCCACGCTCCATGGACAGCGCCGAGCGACTTCTGGGTCAGGCCGAACAATCTCTCAAGCAAGGCCGCTACGACGTGGCCCGGGATGATGCCCTGGAAGCCCGGCAGGCGGCAATGAAAGCGCGGCAGGTGGCCGTTGCCATCGCCGATGCACGTGCCGCGCTGGAGCATGCCAAGACCAGGGGCAACGCGTGGGTCAGCGTCGAAGTGCTCATCGACGAGGCGCAGACCGCGGGCCAACAAGGTGACGAAAGCCGCGCCTGGGAACTCGCCACCGAGGCCAAGCGGCGCTTGCAGTGAACGCCCGGGCAGGGCTTGGCGCCGATGCTGTGTCGGCGAGGGTGCACTTGACGCTGCGGCGCGCCTACTGCCGATACCAGTGGTTGTTGAGCGCTCTGAATACGCGCTGCGCATACCAGGTTTCGCCAAGACTGCCGTTGTAGCGGGCGAGCGCCCGCACCATGTCGCCATTCTCCGCATCAAGGTAGTAACGCAGGATGGTACATCCCAGGCGCAGGTTGGTGCGGATGTGGAAAAGATCGTCCCTGGGACGTCCGATCTCTTCCAGCCAGAAGGGCATGATCTGCATTAAGCCCCTGGCGCCCGCGCGCGAGATTGCGTAGCGATCGAAGCGGCTCTCCACCTGGATAACGGCCAGTACCAGCTCCGGCTGCAAATTATTGCGCCGGGCCTCGGCGTGGGCCAGGCGCAGAATATCGAGGCGCTCGCCGTTATCGGCCACCAGCGGTTCCAGCCTGCGGGTCATGTCCACCAGCCAGACTTCGGCGTCGAAACGATCGTCGAAGCTGTGGGCATCGTTGACGGCATGGATGAGCAGGGTGCGCAGCTCGGCATTCGGCCGTTCGGTGGTGGCCGCAGGCAGCGCAACCGCCACGGCGAATATTGCCAGAGCGACGTACCCCTTGAACAACAGGAAGGACACCGGACTCGTTGTCGTTGCCCTCAGTGGGCCAACTCTTCCTGAATACGGGCCTGGAGAATTGATACGGCGTCGGCTAACGCGAGTTCGGCGACGTCGCCGTCAGCCCGCCTTTTGTATTCGACATTGCCGGCATCGAGGCCGCGTTCGCCAAGCACCAGGCGGTGAGGGATGCCGATGAGATCCGCTTCGGCAAACATGACTCCGGGCCGAACCCCGCGATCATCGAGCAGCACTTCGATCCCGGCTGCTTCCAGTTCGCCGTAGAGCTTTTCTACCGCGTCCCGGAGGCGTTGGGACTTGTGCATGTTCATGGGTAGCAGCGCCACCTGGAACGGCGCGATGCCTGTCGGCCAGATGATGCCGTTGTCGTCGTGGTTTTGTTCGATGGAGGCGGCCACCACCCGGGTGACACCAATGCCGTAACAACCCATGAAGGCATTCACCGTCTGACCAGCCTCGTCCAGAATGACCGCCTGCATGGGTTCGCTGTAAGTCGTCCCGAGCTGGAATACGTGCCCGACCTCGATACCGCGGGCGATGGACAGGGTCGCGCGTCCATCGGGTGCCAGGTCTCCCTCTACGGCGTTGCGCAGGTCGGCGATCTCGGGCTCGGGCAGGTCGCGTCCCCAGTTGACCCCCGTGTGATGTCGGTCTTCGGCATTGGCGCCGCAGACGAAATCCGCCATGGTTGCCGCCGACCGATCGCAGATCAGGGTCATGTCCAGGCCTACCGGTCCCAGGGATCCGGGCGGGCAGCCAAAGCGCTCAGTGATACGTTCCGGGCTCGCCATGGCAAGGGGTTTACGCACCTGCTCCAGAGCTTCGGCTTTGATCATGTTGAGGCCATGGTCGCCGCGCAGGGTCAGGGCCACCAGGTTGCCGGATTGTCCCTCCACCACCAGGGTCTTCAGGCATTTTTCCGGCGCTACCCCGAGAAACGCGCTCAGGTCGGCGATACTGTGCACATCCGGTGTGTCGACGCTGTCCATGTCCTGGCTTGGCGCAGGCCGGGGGTCGCTGGGCGCCGAGCAGGCGATCAGTTCCAGGTTGGCGGCGAAGTCGCCGTCGGAAGAGAAGGCGATGGCATCCTCGCCGGATTCGGCGAGCACATGGAACTCGTGGGATTGGCTGCCGCCGATGCTGCCCGAGTCCGCTTCGACGATGCGAAAGTCGAGCCCGGCGCGGGTGAAGATGCGCGAATAGGCTTCGTACATGGCGTCGTAGCTTTTCTGGTGCGCTTCGCGGTTCAGATCGAATGAATAAGCATCCTTCATGATGAACTCGCGGGCGCGCATAATGCCGAATCGCGGCCGGATCTCATCACGGAACTTGGTCTGAATCTGGTAGAGATTGATGGGGAGTTGCCGGTAGCTGCGAATCTCGCGCCGCGCGATATCCGTGACCACCTCTTCGTGCGTAGGGCCGACACAAAACTGCCGTTGATGCCGGTCGGTCAGCCGCAGCAAGTCAGGTCCGTACTTTTCCCAACGGCCGCTTTCGATCCAGATCTCGGCGGGTTGCACCGACGGCATCAGCACTTCCTGCCCGCCGGCCCGATCCATCTCCTCGCGAACGATATTCTCGAACTTGCGCATGGCGCGCATGCCCAGAGGCAACCAGGTGTAAAGCCCGGAAGCCAACTGGCGCACCAGCCCGGCGCGCAGCATCAGCTGATGGCTGATGATCTCCGCATCCGCCGGCGTCTCCTTCAACGTCGGAATCAGAATCTGCGACATCCGCATCGCGGCATTTCCTCACAGCAAAGCACTGCCGCAATCATCCGCGATCCCGACCCGCACGCCAACCCATACAAACTGGTGCCGGGGTCCCGTAGTCAAGGGTCCCCCTCTCCCTTGATGGGAGAGGGGATAGGGGAGAGGGTGAAAAACGAGGAGCGCTGGGGACGCTCCTCACCCCAACTTCTCTCCCTCGAAGAGGGAGAGAAATCTGGATGCGCAAACGGAAGCGTCCTCTCTCCCCGAAGGGGAGAGACCGGCGCGGTCAGTTACAGTTATCTTCTATCTGCTGCTGCGTGGCCGCCATCTTCGCCTGTATTCCGGGCTCATCCAGAAAATACGGCTCGCCATTCTCGTCCTTGGCTTGAATGCGCGAAGTGGTCCTCAGGATGCGCATGTTCTCCTGGGCAATCTTACAGTTGTTCGCCATGCGCTCTTCGCGCTCGGCGGTGACGCTGGCGGAATTTTCGGCAAACTTGCGGTCTTTGCCCTGGGCCGCCGCCTGCTCGTTGAGACGGTCGAGTTTCTCCTGGGCGCCCGAGGAGTCGAGGGTCGCGCCGCGCAGCCGAATAGCCTCGGCCTCCTGACCCGTCGGCTTGCGTTCGGAGTAAGTGACGTTGCCCTGTTCGTCGGTCCATTTGTAGAGTTTCGCGGCCTGCACCGAGGGCACGGCGCTGAGGGCCGTCCCGAGGGCAATTGTGGCGAGCCAGATTCGACCGTTCATAGTAGCGACGCTTTCCCGGTTTCCTGTTGATAAATATAGTCGGGTTGGACTGGCGGTGTCAGTGACGGTGTCCATGGGGAATCCGCAAATGTGGTCCCCGTCACGTTTTTCGGGGGTCCCTGGAAGCCCTTGCGGCGGGTCATTTTCTTGACGATCACCCGGTGTTTCAGTAGTTTGGGGGTTTGCGGTGAGAAAGCGATTGAACCCCGCTCCGGCGGGTGTTTTTTTCCTTAAAGGAAGGCCAGGTGGAACTCTCGGGCGCTCAGATCCTGATGCAATTCCTCGAAGACGAGGGAGTGGAATTCATTTTCGGGTATCCGGGCGGCGCGGTACTGCACATCTACGACGAAATCTACCGGCAGCAGAAGATTAAGCACATTCTGGTGCGTCACGAGCAGGGCGCTACCCACATGGCGGACGGCTACGCCCGCGCTACCGGCAAGACCGGCGTGGTGCTGGTTACCTCCGGTCCAGGCGCCACCAACGCGGTTACCGGCATCGCTACCGCGCATATGGATTCAATCCCCATGGTGGTCATCACCGGGCAGGTGTCGACGCCGGCTATTGGCAGTGACGCCTTTCAGGAGGTGGACTGCATTGGAATTACCCGCCCCTGTGTAAAGCACAACTTTCTCGTCAAGGACGTGCGTGAGCTCGCGTTAACCCTGAGGAAGGCCTTCTACGTGGCGTCTTCCGGCCGCCCGGGCCCGGTGGTCGTCGACATACCCAAGGATGTTACGGCGCCGGACGTCAGGGTTCCCTACGAGTATCCGGGCGACATCACCATGCGCTCATACAACCCCGTCAGGCGCGGCCACACGGGGCAGATGAAGAAGGCGCTGGAACTGATTCTTGCCGCGAAGCGCCCGATGATCTACACCGGCGGCGGTGTCGTTCTCGATGGCGCCAGCGAGGAGCTGCGCGAGTTCACGCGCATACTCGGCTTCCCCATCACCAATACACTGATGGGTCTGGGGGCCTATCCCGGCACCGACGAGCTGTTCGTGGGGATGCTCGGTATGCACGGGACCTACGAGGCCAATATGGCCATGCACAACTGCGACGTTCTCGTGGGGATCGGCGCGCGCTTCGACGACCGTGTGGTAGGTAACGTAAAGCAGTTTTGCCCCGGGGCCAAGATTGTCCATATCGATATCGATCCTTCGTCTATCGCCAAGACGGTGCAGGTGGATGTGCCCATCGTCGGCTCGGTGAAGAGCGTTCTCAGCGACATGATCGGCATACTGAAAGAAACCAACCGGCGCCCGGACGCCGACGGGCTCGCCGCCTGGTGGCGGCAGGTTCGCGAATGGCAGTCCATCGACTGTCTGCACTACGAATGGTTGGACGATCGCATCAAGCCCCAGTACGTGGTGCAGAAGCTCTACGAAGTGACCGGCGGCGACGCCTTCGTGACCTCCGACGTGGGTCAGCACCAGATGTGGGCAGCCCAGTTTTATCCTTTCGACAAGCCCAATCGCTGGATTAACTCCGGCGGACTGGGAACCATGGGCTTCGGCCTGCCGGCCGCCATGGGCGTGCAGTTCGCCTATCCTGACGCCCAGGTGGCCTGCGTCACCGGCGAGGGCAGCATCGTCATGTGCATTCAGGAATTGTCCACCGCCAAGCAGTACGGCCTTCCGGTCAAGGTCATCAATCTCAACAACGGCTATCTGGGCATGGTCCGTCAGTGGCAGGAGTTCATCTACGAAAAGCGGGAATCCCACAGCTATCTCGAATCACTGCCGGATTTTGCCAAGTTGAGCGAGAGTTTCGGCCACGTAGGCATGCGCATCGATAAACCCTCCGACGTCGATGGCGCGCTCAGGGAAGCCTTCGCCATGAAGGACCGCCTGGTGTTCATGGATTTCATTACCGATCCCACGGAGAACGTGTTTCCCATGATGATGGCGGGCAAGGGGCAGGCCGATATGCTGTTGCCGGCTTTTTGCAAAGAGCGGGAACTCGCCTAGTGCGCCACATCATTTGCCTGCTGCTGGAGAATGAGCCAGGCGCCCTGTCTCGCGTGGCCGGGTTGTTCTCTGCGCGGGGTTACAATATCGAAAGTTTGAGCGTCGCGCCCACCGAGGACCCGAGCGTGTCGCGTATGACGATCACGACCTCCGGGTCGGATGCCATTCTCGAGCAGATCACCAAGCAGCTGAATAAGTTGGTGGACGTGGTCAAGTTGCTGGAGCTGACCGAGGGCCCCCACGTGGAGCGTGCCATGATGCTCATCAAGGTGCGCGCAACCGGAGCAGGGCGCGAGGAGATCAAGCGGCTGTCGGATATCTTCCGCGGCCGAATTCTGGATGTTACCAACTCAACCTACATCATCGAAATCACCGGTACCGACGATAAGCTCGATGCATTCATCACGACCCTGGATCGCAAGCTGATTCTCGAGGTCGCGCGCTCGGGATCAATCGGTGTCGGGCGCGGGGAAAAAGCCCTGCGTATTTAAATGCATCCTGGGGGGATCGCCATGACTATGAACATCTACTACGACAAGGATGCCGATATCTCCGTCATCCTCGGCAAGAAGATCACCATTATCGGCTACGGCTCTCAGGGCCATGCCCATGCCAACAATCTCAAGGAGTCCGGTGCCAACGTTACCGTGGGTTTGCGCGCCGGCTCCGCCTCCCACGCCAAGGCGACCAATGCCGGCATCAAGGCCATGGACATTGACGAGGCGGTAACAGGTGCGGACGTGGTCATGATGCTCGCGCCGGATGAGCATCAGGCGGCACTGTACCGGGATGTCGTAGCACCCAATATCAAAGAGGGAGCGGCATTGGCATTCGCCCATGGATTCAATATCCATTACGAGCAGATTCAACCCCGTGCTGACTTGGACGTCATCATGATCGCCCCCAAGGGGCCCGGGCATTTGGTGCGATCCACGTATTCCGGCGGCGGCGGCACTCCGTGCTTGATCGCCATCGCTCAGGATTCCAGTGGCCAGGCCAAGGACATTGCGCTGTCCTACGCGTCGGGGATCGGCGGCGGCCGCGCGGGTGTCATCGAGACCACGTTCAAAGAGGAAACGGAAAGCGATCTCTTCGGCGAGCAGGTGGTGCTCTGCGGCGGACTGACGGCGCTCATTCAGGCCGGTTACGAAACCCTGGTCGAAGCAGGCTATGCGCCGGAAATGGCGTACTTCGAGTGCCTCCACGAAGTAAAGCTCATCGTTGATCTCATCTATGAGGGTGGTATCGCGAACATGCGCTACTCGGTGTCCAACACCGCTGAGTACGGTGACCTGACCCGCGGTCCGCGCATCATCACCGACGAGACCCGGGCGGAGATGCGGCGCATTCTCGCCGACATTCAGAACGGCAGTTTTGCCAAGGAATTCATTCTCGAGAATCAGAGCGGCGCTCCCACCATCAAGGCGCTGCGCCGCATCAGTCGCGAGCATTCGGTTGAGAAGGTCGGTCAACGTTTGCGTGACATGATGCCGTGGATCAAAGAGAACAAGCTCGTCGATCAGAGCAAGAACTGAGGATCGCCGCGCCACCGCCGGCCGCCGCGATAGACCGTTGACATGATCGCCAGGGAAGGGCTCGTTCCCATAGGCGTCGCTTTTGCTGCTGCGGCGGCTGTCGCCCATTACGCCGGTGTTGCCTGGTCGTTGCCGTTGTGGGCACTGGCTGCCTATGTGCTTTATCTCTTCCGCGAGACCGTCCCGGATATACCCAACCTGCCGCTGGCCGTACTGAGTCCCGGTAACGGCCGGGTCATCGAGGTGACTCAGGCACGGGATCCCTGGCTGGATCGGGATTCGCGCCGCACAAGCGTGGAACTGGCGGGGCTCGGCATCGGCGTGATGAGGAGCGCCGTGGAGGGCAAGGTCATGGACTACTGGACCTCGGCGCAGCCCTTCAACCGGCCGAAAACCGTGCGCTCCACCGGATTCTCACCAAATTGCTACAGCGTCTGGGTGCAGACCGACGAGGGTGATGACATCGTTTTCACCGTTTCATCGTTACGCCCGATTTCACGTTTCAAGCTGTATTGCGCACCTGGTGAGCGTATCGGAATTGGACAGCGCATCGGTTTCATCTACTTCGGCAAAGTCGTGGAAGTGTTCATGCCCTTGGGGACGCGGCTGGAGGCCGCCCCGGGTAGTACCGCGCAAGCGGGTTGCACGGTACTGGGGCACCTGGTCAGAAACGCGTCCAGATCCTCGAGCACGGCACAGGCGGGCTGATCGCCCCCCGATTCCTGGCTATCATGTGGGAGTCGGTTCAGGGCCCCGGGCATCATTTCCATGCAAGCGCAGCAAGACCCCAAGAAGCTACGGCGAGGTATCTATCTGCTGCCGAATCTGTTCACCACGGCGGCGCTTTTCGCGGGCTTCTACGCCATCGTGGCGGCCATGGCGGACCGCTTCGAGGCGGCCGCGGTGGCCATTTTCGTCGCCATGGTGCTGGATGGAATCGACGGCCGTATCGCCCGTCTTACCAATACCCAGAGCGCCTTCGGCGCGGAGTACGACAGCCTTTCGGACATGGTTTCGTTCGGCATCGGGCCGGCGCTGGTGGTCTACCAGTGGGCGCTGGTGGATACGGGCAAGCTTGGCTGGTTGGCGGCGTTTTTCTACGCCGCCGCCACGGCCCTGCGCCTGGCGCGCTTCAACACCCAGGTGGAGACCGCCGATAAGAGTTATTTCCAAGGACTCCCATGCCCACTGGCCGCTGCCGTGGTCGCGGGTCTCGTGTGGTTCAGTACCGACTACGGGATAAGTGGCGCGCCAATGATGCCGGCGGCCTTCGCCGTCACCATCATCACCGGCGCCCTCATGGTCAGCAACATCCGCTACCACAGCTTCAAGAAACTCGACCTGAAGGGCCGCGTGCCATTTATCTCCATTCTCGTCGTTGTTCTGATATTCGTGCTCGTATCCAGCGATCCGGCTCTGGTGTTGTTCGCCTTATCCGCGCTCTACGCGCTCTCTGGACCGGTGCTGACGCTGGTAAGCATTCGCCGCCGCCGCGCGGCACGTCGCGCCGGCGCGGCGGACGAATCCGTGCACAGCAAATGAACCCGGGGCGGGTATACGCCGATGCCTGACGCCGCCGGTACAACCCGTCGCCGTCGTTACCTGCAGGCCATGCAGGTGGACGTGTGGCTCAGCCGTGAGCGCAGCCCACAGGCGCCTGCCGAGAGCGCCGTTGCCGTGCCTGCATCCAGCGAGCGGCACGCGTCATCGGCAAATACCGATACACCGACTATCGTCGATCCGGCCGGGACCATCGATGTGGCGGAGGTGGCCGCCATGCCCCTTGCAGAGCTCGAGGCCACGGTTGCCGGCTGCCAGCGCTGCCCTTTGCACAGCGGTCGCACCCGGACCGTATTCGGCACCGGAGCTGCCGACGCGCGCTGCATGATTATCGGCGAAGCGCCGGGGGCGGAGGAGGACCTTCGCGGTGAGCCCTTCGTGGGGCGCGCCGGTCAGTTGCTGAACGCCATGTTGCGCGCCATCGGTTTTTCCCGCGAAGCGGTTTACATCGCCAATATTCTCAAGTGCCGGCCGCCAAGGAATCGCGACCCGAAGCCGGAGGAGATGGTGGCCTGCTCCCCGTACCTGCGCCGCCAGATCGCCTTGGTGAAGCCCCGGGTGATTCTCGCCGTGGGCCGGGTCGCCGCCCAGTACCTGGTGGGATCGACGCTTGCCATCGGCAGAATGCGTGGACAAAGCTATTTTTATGAGAACAGCGACGACGGTGCGCGAATTCCCGTTGTCGCCACTTACCATCCGGCTTATTTATTGCGTTCGCCGCTGGAGAAGCGAAAGTCCTGGGAAGATCTGAGACGCGCGCGCCAGTTGCTGGAGGCCAACCCGTGAGTGCCGTGCTGAAAGACGAGCTCCTGGAGATCCGTCCTATGCGCGACACGGATCTGCCGATGGTGCTGGACATCGAACGCGAAGCCTATGCCTTTCCCTGGTCGGAAGGCATTTTCCGCGACTGCCTGCGTGCCGGATATTGCTGTTGGGTGGTGGAGCGCGAGGCGCTGGTGCGAGCCTACGGCATCATGCAGGTGGGCGCGGGAGAATCGCATATTCTCAATCTCTGCGTGCGCGCAAGCGGACGCGGGCAGGGTCTGGGACGGGCGTTGCTGAGCCATTTGCTGGAGGTGGCGACGGAGCATCGTGCCGATACGGCGCTGCTCGAGGTGCGTCCGACAAACCGCGCGGCCCTGGGTCTTTACGAAGTCATGGGATTCAACGAGGTCGGCGTGCGACGTGGTTACTACCCCGGCCGCGACGGTCGCGAAGATGCTCTCATCCTGGCTACTTGCCTGAGCAACGGGATGCACGCCAATGGGCAAAAAAAACCCCGCTTGAAAACAAGCGGGGTGCCACTAGGGACATGTCACGAAACGAAAATTAAATAACCGTCAGTGCAGCTCCGGACGTCGCTGCCAGCGCGCGCCTCGGCCGGCACGCTGGTAGCGAAGTAACTCCAGCGACTCCTGCTTGAACCGCAACAACTCCCTTAAATAGGCCTGTGCACACTTCGTACGTACGTCGTCCGTGTCCTGCCCGTTGCACACTTTTCGGTACAGCAGTGCAATCTCTTCCACCAGTTGGCCTTCGCGCAAGTTTGCAAGGTCGTTCAAGCTATCGCTCCCGTCGGCGCGGCACCGATTTGCCGGTATGGAAACTATCGAAGCAAAGGCTGTGCCAACATGTTCCCGATGTGGAATATCAATGGCTTGCAGGCAGCCGCGGTACCTGGCACGGAGTAGTTGTAAGTTTTTCCGACAGTCACGGCGGCGCATTGTGTGACGCAGTTCACGCTTTAAACGTGTCAAAAATTCCGAAGAGCGAATAAAGCACCGCAGTTCAGCAGCTTAGCGCGTTATTACGGCACGTCCCGCGGGTGTCAAGAAATCCGACAGGGATTACACTGCGCCCATGGAATTCCCCACCCTCGATGAACTCGTCGGTAATACGCCGCTGGTAAAACTGCAGCGCCTGGCAGGCACCGCCGAGAACATCGTCCTGGCAAAGTTGGAAGGTAACAACCCGGCGGGATCGGTAAAGGACCGTCCGGCGTTGGGCATGATTCGCGGCGCCGAGGAACGCGGGGAGTTAAAACCCGGCGACACGCTTATCGAGGCCACCAGCGGTAACACCGGCATTGCATTGGCCATGGTGACCGCCGCCAAAGGCTATTCCATGGTGCTGATCATGCCCGAGCACATGAGCGTGGAACGGCGCACCGTGATGCAGGCCTTCGGCGCTCGCATTATCCTCGTGTCCAGAGATGGTGGTATGGAGGAAGCGCGGGATCTGGCCGAGACGATGCAGACGCGCGGCGAGGGCCGGGTGTTGGACCAGTTTGCCAATCCCGACAACCCGCGTGCCCACTACGAAACGACCGGCCCCGAAATCTGGCGCGACACCCACGGCAGCATCACGCACTTTGTCAGCGCAATGGGCACCACGGGCACCATCATGGGCGTGTCACGATACTTGAAAGAAGTGAATCCGCAGATACAGATAATCGGCGTGCAGCCGGGCGACGATTCCAGCATCCCCGGAATTCGCAAATGGCCGCCGGCTTATCTTCCGCGGATCTTTGACGCCGAGCGCGTCGATCGCATCGTCGAGATCAGCGCCGAGGAGGCCGAGCAGACGACCCTGGATCTGGGCCGGCGGGAGGGCATCTTCGCCGGGATCTCTTCGGGAGGTGCGGTGTCGGTCGCTCTGGGTTTATCCCGGGAGCTGCGCGGCGCCGTTATCGTTACCGTGGCGTGCGACCGCGGCGATCGCTATGTCTCCACCGGATTGTTTGATCGAGAAGAAGTCACAGGGGCAGATTAAATTCGCCACAATTTACGCCTGCTGTTGGCGCTGTCGGCTTTGGCCGGGGCCGTGCCCGCGTCCGCGGTCGAGGAAATCAGCCTGCGTATCGGTCGTGTCGATGGCGGCAACTGGTCCAGTGGCGACGTGGAACTCGTCCTCGACTTTGCCGCCGGGGATCATGTATCTGCCAGGCTGAGTAGCGACGGGCTGGCCCTGCCTGAACCATTCAATACCCTGAAAGCCGTTGCCGTGGATTGTCCCAGGGCGGAGATCGCGGCCACGGGTATTCAGTGTGCGGACGCGCAGCTGCGCCTTGGCGGCTCCAACGGCAAGCCGATGCGTTTGCCGCTGTCCATGCGCCTGGAACAAGATCACGGTGACTGGCGGCTACGCTTGAGCAGCCCGGATCTGGAGCCCGCTCCGGTGTGGGCCTTTGCAGCGGGGCAGGGCTCGTTGCCAGAGCTGGAGATAGGCGGCGGCAAATTATCCCTGTCGTTGCAGCTCGACAGTGCTTCGTCCGGTCCGGCTGCGCACCTGGACGCGGCGGTGTCGGAATTCAGCTTCAGTGATGCCGAGGGGCTGCACGCCGGCGAGGGTTTGGATGCCCGCATCGGGTGGCGTTTGTCGGGCATCGGGCGGGATTGGCGAACCGCGGCGGAGCTGCAACTGAATTCCGGTCAGCTGTACCTGGATCCGGTATTCGTGGACGCCGGCGCCGCCCCGGTGTCGGTATCGGCGGCGGGCAGTTTTGATGCCGAGACCGGAGCGCTGCACCTGCCGAGCTTTCGATTCGCTCAAGCCGCCGTCGCCAGCGTCGACGGGAAGATTGAAATCGCGCCTGAAGGCCGGCTCGAAATGCTGGATCTGCGTCTTCCAGCGACCCCCGTGGGTCCCATTTATCAGACCTATCTGCAGCCTTTTGCCATCGGCACACCCTTGGATGCGCTGCAGGTGGAAGGTCATGTGGACGCTCGCCTGCAATGGCAACCGTCCGGCGGCGGGCAACGGCTGCAGCTCGATTTTTCCAATGTGGGTATCGGCGATGACGCCGGCCGATTCAGCATTTTCGGGATCGACGGTCATCTGGACTGGGATCTATCCGGGGACCCTGAGGCCACCATGCTCAGCTGGGAGGGCGGTCAGCTATACCGCATCGGTTTCGGCGCCGGCACCCTCGAAGGCCGTTTCGCCGGCCGCCGTTTCGATCTCAGCGCACCGCTCCAGGTGCCGTTGCTGGAGGGCGCAGTGCAGGTGGATGCCCTGGAAGTGGCGGCCATCGGCACGCCGGATCTGACCTGGAATTTCCGTGGCGCCGTGCAACCCATGTCTCTACAGGCGCTCACGCGCTCGCTGGGCTGGCCGCCTTTTGGCGGCACCCTCGCCGGCGATATTCCGCTGGTCAGCTACGCTCGCGGCACAATTACCGTCGACGGCAGCCTGGAAGTGGAAGTCTTCGACGGCGAGGTGCGCATCCGGCAACTCAGTGTTGCCGATCCCTTCGGTGTCATCCCCGTGCTGCGCGCCGACGTGGATTTTCAGAATCTGTCCCTGGACGCCCTGACCAGTGCCTTTTCCTTTGGTAACATTCAGGGCAGGTTGCAGGGCGGAGTGCACGGGCTGATTCTCAAAGACTGGGAGCCGACCACCTTCGACGCGCGCTTTTTCACACCCGACGACGATGATTCCCGCCACCGAATTTCTCAGCGGGCAGTGGAAAATCTCGCCAGCCTGGGTGGTGCCGGCGCCGTTCTTTCCTCGACATTTCTACGGATCTTCGAGGAATTTTCGTATCGCCGGCTCGGTATCAGCTGCCGGCTGAATAACGGCGTGTGCGAGATGGACGGCGTGGCGCCCGCCGAAGGTGGCTACTACATTGTCGAGGGCGGCGGCCTGCCACCGCGTATCGACGTGCGCGGTTTCAATCGGCGCGTGGATTGGGAGATGCTGTTGAGCAGACTTCAACTGATCGTCACCAGCGACGGGCCGGTTATCCGCTGAATCCGCCTGGCTGGATCGCCGGCGGGTTTGCTGCTTGTTAAGCGTGGGTTCAGGGTTGATTCAATAGGATGGGAGCGCCCATGACATTTATCAAAAACATCGCCGTTGCCGCCGCCACCGCCGCATTTCTGGGCGCCGCTGGCTGCGTGACCATTAACGTATATTTTCCGGCGGCGGCCGCAGAGCAGGCGGCCGACAAGATCATCGAAGAGGTGTGGGGCGACGATGCTAAAAAGCCCACCACCGGGCAATCGTCGAGAATCGGCAACTCAGTCGATTACCCATCCCGCATCGCGCGCCTGCTTCTCGACTGGCTGATCCCGGCGGCCAACGCGCAACAGGCGAACCTGGACATCTCGAGTCCCGCCATCGGTAAGATCGAAGCGTCCATGAAGGCCCGGCACGCGCAGCTGCTGGCCTACTACAATTCCGGCGCCATCGGACTCACCAGCAACGGTCTGATCGCCGTGCGCGATGCCAAGGCCGTTCCACTGAGCGCCCGCAAGACCGTCAACCAATTGGTGGCGGACGACAATCGTGACCGAACGGCGCTTTATCGCGAGATAGCCGCCGCCAACGGGCATCCGGAATGGGAAGCGAATATTCAGGCAACCTTTGCGCGGCGCTGGATCGACCTGGCGCAAGGCGGCTGGTACTACCAGTCCGGTGGTGGCTGGAAAGCAAAGTAGCTGCCGCGCGCCGGTTTGCGCCACGCGCCGGCACGACACGCATGAATGTGTTCGTTTTTGATATCGAAACCGTTCCGGATGTGGATGCCGGACGGCGTCTCTACGATCTCGACGGCCTGCAGGATGCCGAGATTGCCGAGATCATGTTCCACAAGCAGCGCGAAGCATCGGGCAACGACTTCCTGCGCCACCATCTTCACCGGGTTGTGGCCATATCGGTGGTGCTGCGCAGTGCCGATCGCTTCAAGCTCTGGTCCCTCGGTGACGCAACGTCCCCGGAGCATGAGCTGATTCAGCGATTTTTCGACGGCCTCGATCGCTATTCACCGACGCTGGTATCGTGGAACGGTTCAGGCTTCGATCTTCCCGTGCTTCACTACCGGTCCCTTCTGCACGGGATCGTTGCAAGCCGCTACTGGGAAACCGGCGCCGACGACTCGAGCTTTCGCTGGAACAATTACCTCAGCCGCTTTCACGAGCGCCACACGGACCTCATGGATGTACTCTCCGGCCACCAGCCCCGCGCCAGCGTTTCACTTCAGGATATGGCGCTGCTGCTCGGCTTGCCCGGCAAGCTCGGCATGCACGGCGCGCTGGTCTGGGAGCACTATCTGGCGGGTGACGTGGAGGGGATTCGAAATTACTGTGAGACTGATGTGCTGAACACCTTTCTCGTGTACCTGCGCTTCGAGCTGATCCGCGGCCGCTTGACCGAAGAGGCCTACCAAGGCGAGTGTGATCGTTTGCGTGCGACTCTAGAGGAAGATGGCAGGCCCCATGTGACGGATTTTTTGCACGCGTGGGCCGACGGGCGGACAAGCTGATTACGGGTCCCGAGCATCTGCTGTCCAGGCGCGCGCCATCGCCGACGGTGGTGGCGACGGTGGAGGCCCTGGACGATGCCGGGCGCGGTGTGGTCCACATCGGCGGCAGACGGGTGCAGGTCGAGGGAGCGCTGCTGGGCGAGAGCGTCGTCTGCAGGCCGCGCAGAGGCCGGCGGCAGGCGCACCAGGCGGATCTGGTGGAGGTGCTGGAAGCCGCGAAAGCACGAGTCGAGCCGGTGTGTCCCCATTTTGGCGCCTGCGGCGGCTGTCGCCTTCAGCACATGCCCGGCGACGCGCAACTCGCGCTGAAGCAAGAGGGTCTGTTGCGTGCTTTTTTCGAGCACGGTGGCCTGCGCCCGGGCAGCCTTGCGCGACCCCTGATTGGTCCGCTGACAGGTTACCGGCGGCGGGCGCGCCTTGGCGTCAAGTACGTTCCCGGAAAGGGCGGGGCGTTGGTGGGCTTTCGTGAGAAATACGGTGCCAAGCTGGCTGAGCTCGACGCTTGCGCAATTCTCGATCCCCGTATTGGCAAGGATATCGCAAACATTCGCCGAATGATCGACAAGCTCGGCATTCGTCACCGGGTTCCGCAGTTGGAAGTGTCCATGGGTGACGCCGGTACCGCGCTCGTACTGCGCCATCTGGAGCCTCTATCGGAAAGCGACCGTGAGGAGCTCGTGGCGTTCGTGCGCGAACGGGACTGGCAGCTGCACCTGCAACCCGGTGGCCCGGACAGCGTCCAGCCACTGTGGCCCGCGGACCCGGCGCCGCTAACCTACAAACTGCCGGAATTCGATCTGGATCTCGCGTTCCTGCCCATGGATTTTATCCAGGTCAACGCCGCCGTGAACAAATTACTGGTGAGCGCGGCGGTTCACCATCTGGACCTGCGCGCCGATTCGCGGGTACTCGATCTCTATTGCGGCATCGGTAACTTCACCCTGGCCGTCGCCCGGCGGGCGGCGGAGGTTACCGGAGTTGAAGGCAGCGCCGCGCTGGTTTCCCGGGCGCTCGGCAACGCGCGCCGCAATCGCGTGGAAAATGTTTCATTCGAGTGCGCCGATTTAGATCGCTTCGATGGGGGATGGGATTGGTGGCGTCAACAGTGGGATCGGCTGTTGCTGGACCCGCCACGAAGCGGCGCCGGGGAAGTGCTGAGTGCCCTCGGTGAGAACTTGCCACTGCGCATTGTCTACGTGTCCTGCAACCCGGAGTCCCTGGCTCGGGATGCCGAGCTGTTGGTTCACCAGAAGGGTTATCGATTGAGCCACGCCGGCGTCATCGATATGTTTCCTCATACGGCCCACTGCGAGGCCATGGCCGTGTTCGACAGGCCCGGCGGAGAGTAACAACTATGCCGTCCCGGTTGCCGCCGCGTATCCAATCGCTACCGGAACGCCTGGCAAATCAGATTGCCGCCGGCGAGGTGGTTGAGCGGCCAGCATCGGTGCTGAAGGAACTTCTCGAGAACAGTCTCGACGCCGGCGCCGAACACATCAGCGTGGACATCGAACACGGCGGCGGGCGACTCATTCGTGTTCGCGATGACGGCGTTGGCATTCATCGGGAGGATCTGGTGCTCGCCCTGGGGCGCCACGCTACCAGTAAAATTGCGAGTCTCGAAGATCTGGAGAATGTCGTCAGCCTCGGATTTCGCGGCGAAGCCCTGCCGAGTATCGCATCGGTGTCGCGTCTGGAGCTGAGTTCGTGCCCGGCCGGCGCGTCAAGCGGATGGAAGCTCAGCGGTGAAAACGGTGGGGCGCACACGGCCCCGCAGCCGTCGCCGCACCCGCAAGGCACTACGGTTGCCGTGAGGGATCTGTTTTACAACACGCCTGCCCGGCGCAAGTTTCTGCGTACCGAGAGGACCGAATACCGGCATTTGGAAGATGTGCTCAAGCGTGCCGCGCTGAGCCGCTTCGAGTGTGCCTTTTCGCTGCGTCACAATGGCCGTGAGAGTTATTCTCTTGCCGGTGCGACCAATGATGCGGAACGCGCACGGCGGGTAGCGAAACTTTGCGGCGCCGCGTTCATGGATCAGGCTTTGGCGTTGTCGTTCGAGGCTGCGGATTTGCAACTGGGCGGATGGATCGGCGGACCAGAATACAGCCGCGCCGTATCGGACCTGCAGTACTTTTTCGTCAATGGCCGGATGGTGCGCGACCACTTGTTGCGCCACGCCGTCCGCCATGCGCACGCCCAAGCCCATCATGGCATCGTCGAGAGCGGCCGGCAGCCCGCTTACGTGCTGTTCCTGCGCATTAAAGCGTCTCAGGTAGACGTTAATGTTCATCCAAGCAAGCACGAAGTGCGCTTTCGCGATGCGCGCAGCGTGCACGACTTCGTCGTACGCAGCCTGCGCCAGGCGCTGACGACGCAAACAGATTTCACTGACCAGATGCCGGGTAACGAGGTGTTTTCCTCCCTTCCGGATCCCGCCTCTGGACCGGGCACTGTGCCGGGTCCGCCCCGACGCCAGGGTGATTTGCGCGAGTACGCCCCCGCCTATGACGCTTTGCGTAAGCGCACGGTGGATTCCGGTCCTGCGGCGGGCAATCGGCCGCTGGGCGAAGCACTGCAACATGTTGACCGGCGTTATTTGCTCACGCGCAATGATCGCGGTGTGGTGGTGGTGGATGTCCGTCACGCCTGCCGGTATGTGGCGGCCGGGCATCTGGCGGCGGCCCTGGACAACGGTGCGATCACCTCGCGGCCGTTGCTGGTGCCGGTAGCGGTCGACGTCGACGAGCACACGGCGGATCTGCTGGAAAGTCGGGCAAAATTTCTCGAGGCCCTGGGATTCGACCTGCGTCGGGTGGCGGACGCTTGCGTTTCCTGCCGCGGAATTCCTGCGCCCCTGGCGACGGCATCGCCAAAGGAATTGCTGTTGTGCGCCGCCGATGCCCTGTCCCGCATGGATCCGAGCCTCGATTCCGCGAATGCATCTTCTGCGTTGCTCGATGCCTTGCTCGAGGGAAGTGATCTCACCGTGGGTTGGCCGTGGGATCACGACGCCATGAACGATTTGTTGCGACAATTGGAGCGGCTGCAGATTGCATCCCAGGTGCAGGAGGGTGAGATCATTTGGCGCCAGATCGACGCCGACGACATTTGCGCACTGCTGGGGCGTCGCCGGCCATGAGGGCGACGTGAGCACGAGGGGTCGCGATCACGCGTTGCGGCCGGTTGTTTTTCTCATGGGGCCAACCGCGTCGGGGAAGACGCAGCTTGCCATGGATCTGACGCAACGGCTGCCGCTGCGCATCATCAGTGTCGACTCGGCCATGGTCTATCGCGGCATGGACATCGGAACCGGAAAACCCGATGAAGAGGCGTTGCGACGCGCGCCACACCGGTTGATCGACATTCGCGATCCCGGCCAAACGTACTCTGCCGACGATTTTCGTCGTGATGCCATCGATGCGATCGCCGAGGCGCACGAAGAAGGCAAAATTCCTTTTCTGGTGGGCGGTACGGGGCTCTATTTTCGTGCTCTGCGTGATGGCTTGTCGGCGCTACCGTCCGCGGACTCGGGTGTGCGTGCCCGGTTGGCGGCACAAGCCAGGGAGCAGGGCTGGGAAGCTTTGCACGCGCGTCTCGCGGAGATCGACCCCGAATCCGCGGCCCGCATCCACGCAAACGACCCGCAGCGCATCCAACGCGCCCTGGAAGTTTACCAGCTCACCGGTCAACCCATGTCGCGGCTGCTTTCGATTGAGGAACGTGTCGCTCTGCCCAATCCCGTGCACACCGTGATCATCGAACCGCGGGATCGTGGCAGGCTGCACGCCGACATTGCGGCGCGTTTCCGCGCCATGTTGGGCGCCGGATTGCTGGAAGAGGTAAGCGATTTGCGCCGCCGTTGTCAGTTGGACGCGAACACGGTTTGCATGCGGGCCGTGGGCTACCGGCAAGCCGGCGAGTATCTCGACGGGCATTGTGACTACGAGCAGATGGTGGATCGGGGTATTGCCGCCACCCGTCAATTAGCCCGCCGCCAGCTGACCTGGCTGCGCGGGGAGGGTCGTGCGACGCGATTCGATTGCCACGGGCAAGCGCTCACCGGTACTGTACAGGCCACCCTCGAGCGGCTTCTCCCTGACGCTCCCTGACGGTACCAGCAGGCGTTTTCGGTGGGAAAACAGGGCCTGGACACAGTTTAAGGTCTTCGATATGGGGTATAATTGATTTTTCGCGTACCGATTGCGTGAGGTGCCCGGGCGGACCGAGGAACGGGTTTACGCCTGACAGCGGCGCGAATGGTCCATGGGCGAGGCCATTCATCCGAGCTTTGTGGTGCCTTTGCGGGGTCGCGGACTCTCGAAAAGAACAAGAAGAGATGATAAGGATAACAATCAGATAAGGAGAACAACGATGAGTAAGGGGCAGTCACTACAAGATCCATTTTTGAACGCACTACGCAAGGAGCGAGTGCCCGTGTCCATATTTCTCGTCAACGGAATCAAATTGCAGGGGCAAATCGAATCATTTGATCAGTTCGTCGTATTGTTACGCAACACCGTCAGCCAGATGGTTTACAAGCACGCGATTTCCACCGTGGTGCCGGCGCGCAACGTCAAATTGCCGAGGCCGGATGATGAGGGCGGAGTCGAGGGCGAGGAGCACTAGTCCCGCGGTCCCATCACGGAGCAGCGCGCTTGTTTGAGCGCCCGGATATCGGCGAGCGCGCCGTATTGGTTCATATCGCATTTCAGGGCGGTCGCGGCGGCGACAATCTCGAAGAATTCACTGATCTCGCGATCTCCGCCGGCGCTCGGCCGGTGGTCACCGTCACAGGTCAACGGCGTGCACCGGACCCCGGTTATTTCATCGGCCGGGGCAAGCTCGAGGAATTGCGCGAACAAATTTCCAGCGAAAATGCCGAAGTGGTGATTTTCGATCATCCCCTGAGCCCCGCCCAGGAACGCAATCTGGAAGCCAGCCTCGGTTGCCGTGTGCTGGATCGCATCACGCTCATTCTGGACATCTTCGCCCAGCGCGCCAGCACCTTCGAGGGCAAGTTGCAGGTGGAGCTTGCCCAACTCAAGCACCTGTCGACCCGGCTGGTGCGGGGTTGGACGCACTTGGAACGCCAGAAGGGCGGTATCGGGTTGCGCGGACCGGGCGAGAAACAGCTGGAGAGCGACCGGCGCCTGGTGGCGGAGCGCATCCGCGTCATCCAACGACGTCTCGAAGGGGTGAGCACGCGCCGGGAGCTCAGTCGGCGATCCCGCAGCCGCGCCGGCATACCCGTAGTCGCCCTGGTGGGCTACACGAATGCCGGCAAATCGACTCTTTTCAATCAGCTGACCGGGGCTCGGGTAAGCACCGCGAACCGGTTGTTCGCGACCCTGGATCCCACCCTGCGGCGCTTGGACCTTGATGGCGGAGAGCGCTTGATACTGGCCGATACCGTCGGCTTCATAAGCCAACTCCCCCATGAGCTGGTGGCGGCATTTCGCGCCACCCTGGAGGAGACCCGGCGTGCCGGTTTGCTGCTGCACGTTATTGATGCCAGCGATCCGCGTCGTGACGACAAGATCGTTGAAGTCAACGGTGTGCTCCGGGAAATCGGTGCCGGCGATATTCCCCAGATTCGGGTTTACAACAAAATCGATGCGTGCGATCTGGATGAGCGAAGCCTCAATGGCGAGGCCGTGGCCGGGATGCCGACGCGGGACAGCGACCACGCTTACGCCAAGCGCGTGTGGGTGTCGGCGCGGGAATCCACGGGGCTGGACCCATTAACCCAGGTGATTCGCGAGCACTTTCGGGGCGCCATCGTGCACCGGCGCTTGCGTCTGCCGGCGAGCGCCGGGCGGTTGCGGGCAAGGCTCTACGAGCTGGGCACGGTAGTCGAGGAGCACAACCTGGACAATGGCGATTGGCTCATGGACGTGAAGATTGCTCCCGCGTCCCTGGAGCGCCTCTGGCGACGGGAAGGGTTGCCGCCCGGCCTGGTCAGCACGGTGACCGGCGTCGAGAATTGTAATCTTGAGACGGACTTAGCGGTTGCCGACACGCCGAAAGCCTCATAACATTGGCAGTTCGCCCGTGCCCGGGGTCTCGTGATGCCTGACGGGTACGGCGTTTCAGTGTGCATGGAGTCAGTTAATGGCGTGGAACCAACCCGGCGGTAACGGCGGACGCGATCCCTGGGGCAATCGAGGCGGCCAGCAAGGCCCCCCGGATCTCGACGAAGTATTGAAAAAGCTGCAATCGCGCCTCGCGCGCATCTTCGGCGGCCGATCCGGTGGCGGTGGCGGTGGCAGCGGATTCAGCCTCCCCGGTGGCAGCCTGGTGGGGCTGGGTATCATCACGCTGGTCCTGGTCGCTGCCTGGGGGCTGGCCGGGTTCTATATCGTCGACCCGGCCGAGGAGGCCGTGGTCCTGCGATTCGGTCAGTACCGCACCACTACCGGCCAGGGTTTGCACTGGGCACCGTACTTCATCGACAGGGTCGAGAAGATCAACGTCGAGCAAATCCGCAACCAGGAGATTGGTTTCAGGAGTTCCGGTGGTTCACAGAGTTCCGTCGCCCACGAATCCCTGATGCTCACGGAAGACGAGAACATCATCGATATCAAGTTTTCCATTCAGTATCGCGTCAACGACGCCCGCTTTTATCTCTTCAATGTGCTGGATCCGGATTTGACCCTGCGCCAGGCGACGGAAAGCGCCGTGCGTGAGGTGGTCGGGCGCAGCGGCATGGACTTCGTCATCACCGCCGGTCGAGACGTGGTTGCCGCGGAGACCGCGACGCTGATACAGGAAATCCTCGACCGCTACAAGGCGGGACTGAATATCACCAGCGTGAACATGCAGGATGCGCAGCCTCCGGCGCAGGTCCAGGACGCATTTTTCGATGCCGTCAAGGCGCGCGAAGACCAGGAGCGCATCATTAACCAGGCCGCCGCCTACAAGGCGGACATCGTGCCCAAGGCCCGCGGTGAGGCGAATGCCATGTTCGAGCGCGCCGAAGCCTACCGCCAGCGGGTCATCGCCCAGGCCGAGGGTGAGACGGCTAGATTTCTGAATGTGCTGGCCGAATATCAGAAGGCGCCCAGCGTGACCCGCGAGCGCCTGTATATTGAGACCGTCGAATCGGTAATGGCGAATTCCAGCAAGGTGCTGGTGGATCTCCAGGGTGGCAACAACATCATGTTCCTGCCGCTCGATAAGCTGCTTTCCGGGAGCGGCGCGGGCAGCGTCCTTCGCCCGGGCAATATCGACAGCGACGATCTGGTCACGCCGTCAATGAGCAGCGATGATGCGCGGCGTAGCCGCGACCCCCTGCGTTCGAGGAACTGATAATGTCGGGTAAAGTCCTTCTCGCACTTCTGGTAATCGCGGCGATCATCGCGTCCATGTCGATATTCACCGTCGACGAACGCGAACGAGCCATCAATCTGCAGCTTGGCGAGGTGGTGCGGGCCGACTACGAGCCCGGACTGCATTTCAAGATTCCGCTGGTCCAGGACATTATCAAGTTCGACAAGCGCATTCAGAATCTTGATTCGGATCCGGAGCTCTATCTGACCCTGGAGAAAAAGAACGTCAAGGTCGATTCCTTTGTTAAGTGGCGCATCTTGGATGTGGTGCGGTATTACACGTCAACCGGGGGAAGCCCGGGCAGGGCATCGAACCGTCTGTCGGCCGTTATTCAGAAAAGCCTCAAGGACGAATTCGGTAAGCGCACCATTCAGCAAGTGGTATCCGGAGAGCGCCAGGAAATCATGGATAAGCTGCGGCTGTCGGCAAGGAATCAAGCGGACGAGCTGGGCATAGAAATTATCGACGTGCGCATCAAACGCATCGACCTTCCCGAACAGGTGAGCGCCTCGGTCTACGCGCGCATGTCGGCGGAACGCGAGCAGGTAGCGAAAAAGTTCCGCTCCGAGGGTGAAGAGCGGAGCAAAAAGATTCGCGCCGAAGCCGATCGGGAGCGCGAGGTCATTATCGCGGAAGCCCAGCGTGATGCTCAGAAGGTCAAGGGCGCCGGCGACGGGCGCGCTACGGAAATCTACGCGAACGCCTACAGCGAAGACGAAGAGTTTTACTCGCTCTATCGCAGCCTGGGGGCATACCGTAACACCTTCAACAGTCCTTCGGACGTGTTACTGGTGGAGCCGAACACGCAGTTCTTTAAATACTTCAAGGGCGCGGAAGTAAAAGAGTAGGGGGGGCGCTCATCCTCGCGATAGGGGGGATGCTGCTCGCAATTCCATGGCAGCGCTGATGCGCTGCATCGCAATGTACGGCCCGAGTCGCCCGGATCAGCTGTCACATGTGGCACGAACTTCTTGTCGCCATCGCGTTGCTCTTCATCCTCGAAGGCATCATGCCTTTTTTGAGTCCCGAGGGGCTAAGAAGAACGCTGGCAATGATTTGCGAGCTCAGCGACAACACGCTGCGTTTCGCCGGGTTGTCCGCGATGGTGCTCGGGTGCTTGCTGCTTTACGCCGTTAACTCATGATTTCCGATCGCTGGTTACTTCCCGAAGGCGTTGACGAGGTCTTGCCGCCAGAGGCAGGTCGACTCGAGCAGTTGCGACGCCAGGTACTGGATCTGTATTCGAGCTGGGGTTATCAACTCGTCATCCCGCCGTTTATCGAGTATCTGGAGTCTCTTCTGGTAGGCACGGGAAGCGACCTGGATCTGAAGACTTTCAAGCTGACGGATCAGCTCACCGGCAGGTTGATCGGCATCCGCGCCGACATGACGCCGCAGGTGGCACGCATCGATGCCCGGGGACTCCGGGACGAGACCTGCGCACGGCTGTGTTATCTGGGTACCGTGCTGCATGCGCTACCCGATGGCTTCACGCGCACACGCTCGCCGGTGCAGGTGGGCGCCGAGCTCTACGGCCATGCCGGTTTCGAAAGCGATTGCGAAATTCTGAGCTTGATGCTCGAGACGCTGGCAGTCGCTGGCGTCGATGATGTGCATGTCGATCTCGGCCACGTGGGGGTATTCCGTGCACTGGCTAAGCAGGCCGGCATCGACAGCGCCCGGGAAACCGCATTGCACCATGCATTGCAGCGCAAGGCGCGGGGTGAGATAGCCGAGCTTCTGGACGCAACGCCGGCGCAGGCGGGCATTGCCTCGATGATTCTGGCGCTGGCGGAGCTCAACGGGGACGAGTCAGTGTTTGCCGAGGCGCGGCTGGCGCTGAGCGCGGCTGACAAGGCAGTTCTCGCCGCTGTCGATCGGCTGGAGCAGACCGCCGAGGCCGTGAAGGCGCGCTTCCCGGACACACCGCTGCACGTGGACCTGGCCGAATTGCGCGGCTATCGATATCACACCGGGGTCGTTTTTGCGGCGCTGGTGCCGGGACATGGGCAGGAGGTAGCCCGCGGTGGCCGTTACGATGAGATCGGCAGTGCTTTCGGCCATGCTCGTCCGGCGACGGGGTTCAGCACGGATCTCAAGAGCTTGTTGACGCTCGCCGGTACGTTTAGCGGCAAGGCCGACATGACGGCGATCCGTGCGCCCTGGTCCTCGGATCCGGAATTGCTTGCGCTGGTGAAAGCACTACGCAGTGACGGCAAGCGCGTGGTATACGAACTACCTGATGAGAAAGCCAACGCGGATCACCACGGCCGTCGCGGTTTGCGAAAACGCGATGGTAAATGGCAAATCACGGAGATCGATTGATGAGCCCCGGATCTCACCATGAGTAGATGCGTCGTGATCATCGGCCTGCAGTGGGGCGATGAAGGCAAGGGTAAGGTTGTCGACTTGCTGACCGATCGTGCCGGCGTCGTGGCGCGTTTTCAAGGCGGGCACAATGCGGGCCATACGCTGGTGGTAGACGGCGAGAAGACCGTTCTACATCTGATCCCCTCGGGCATTCTGCGCGAAAAGATCACTTGCGTCATCGGTCATGGCGTCGTGGTGTCGCCGGCGGCGCTGCTCGAAGAGATAGACATGCTCGCCGGGCGCGGCGCGCCCATCGCGGACCGGTTGCGCCTGAGTGAGGCGTGTCCGCTGATCCTGCCCTATCACATGGCGCTGGATGCGGCCCGCGAGCGTGCCCGCGGCCGCGCGGCTATCGGCACCACCGGTCGCGGCATCGGTCCCGCTTACGAAGACAAAGTATCGCGGCGTGCGCTGCGCATCAGTGACCTTCTGGACGAGCAGCGTTTTGCCGCCAAGCTGGAAGAGGTGCTCGACTACCACAATTTCACCTTGGAACACTACTTCAAAGCCACGCCACTGGAGCCGGGCAAAGTGCGTGACGAAGCATTGGCGGCTGGAGAACGGCTCCGGCCACTGGTGGACGATGTGCCGGCGGTTCTGGCCGCGGCCCGCCAGCGGGGGGAGGGATTGTTGCTCGAAGGAGCCCAGGGCGCGCTTCTCGATATCGATCAGGGCACATTTCCCTACGTCACATCTTCCAACACCACTGCCGGCAGCGCCGCCACCGGCCTGGGCCTCGGCCCTCGGGATATCGATTACGTGCTTGGAATCGTCAAGGCATACACGACGCGCGTCGGCGCGGGACCATTTCCCACCGAGCTTTTCGACGATGTCGGCAAGTATCTGGGCGAGAGAGGCAACGAGTTCGGCGCAACCACCGGCCGGCCCCGGCGTTGTGGCTGGATCGACGTGGTGGCCTTGCGCCGGGTCGTTCAGGTAAACAGCGTCTCGGGTTTGTGCATCACCAAGCTCGACGTTCTCGACGAACTTAAGCACATCAAATTGTGTGTCGCCTACCGCCTCGATGGAAAGGAGTTGCATGCTCCGCCCGTGGACAGCGATGCCCTTGCGCGTTGTGAACCCGTCTACGAGGAGATGCCCGGCTGGATGACGAGCACCGCAGGTCTCGAGTCGGCCGAGACGCTGCCGGCCCCCGCGCGCCGCTACCTGGAGCGATTGCAGGAACTCGTGGGCGCGCCCGTGGATATCATCTCCACCGGACCGGATCGCCGCGAGACCATCGTCTCGCGCCATCCTTTCGACCCATGCGTTTGACCCATCCGTATGACTAGGGCTTACGGCGCCAACGGAACGTCCGGCACCCACACATAGCCATCCGCGTCGCGCAGAAACACTTCCCGCAGCCCATGGGCTTTATCCGCGCTGGCTTCGATGACGTCGAAGCCGAGGCGCCGCGCCTGTTTCTCAGCCTCGTCCGGATCCCGGCCGTGCAAGCGCAGCTCCGCACCCAGACCACGGGTGGTCGCTTTAACGAGAGCCGCGTGTAATGGATGGGCGTCGTAAGTATGGTCGGCGTGCAGCATCCATTCGGCATCGGTGCCGCGCAATACGGCAATGTCCGGATCCGAGTAGATTAACGTCGCTCCCAGCACCTGCCGATGAAAGGGTAGGGCCGCCGCGATGTCGCGGACCAGCAAATTCACTGTCAGGCCCTTGAGCGTGCGCGCGTAGCGGGGCGCCGGCATCCACGGATCACCCGTTCGTTTCTTGCTCATGGACGAATCAGCCCTTCCACAGGCCCTCGCGGATCATGTCATCCATGCTGGCAATAATACTTTCCCTCAAAGTCTCGACCATGAAGTCGATCTGCTCCCGGCTGAGTATCAACGGCGGCGACAGCACATTGAGGTGAGCGATCGGGCGTACGATCAGTCCCCGGGCCTGGGCATGTCGCGCTATACGGTCGCCGATGTGGGCGTCTTCCGGCAACAAGGCCTTTGTCTTCTTGTCGGCCACGTTTTCGATGCACATCATGAATTTGCTGCCGCGTACGTCGCCGACGATAGGTAGATCCAACAAGGTGGCGAGGCGTTCTTCGAGATAAGGGCCGACCTTGCGTACATGACCGCAAATATCTTCCCGCTCCATGATCTCGATGTTCTTGAGACCCGCGGCGCAACTCACGGGGTGTCCCGAGTAGGTGAATCCATGGGTGAACATCGCGCCTTTCGCCTGGGGTACGCTGATGACGTCGTATACGGCGTCCGAAATCATGCTCGCGGAAAGCGGCACATAGCCTGAGCTGATACCCTTGGCCAGGGTGATGAAGTCCGGGACCAGGTCGAATGCATCTTCCGATGCGAACATGTGGCCAAGCCGACCGAACGCCGTGACCACCTCGTCCGATATGTAGAGCACGCCGTATTTTCGGCAGACGTCCATGGTGCGTCGGTGATAACCGGGCGGCGGTACGATAACGCCACCCGCACCCATAATCGGCTCGGCGATAAAGCAGGCGACGTTTTCCGGCCCCAGTTCCAGAATTTTGTTCTCCAGATCGGCCACCTTCTCGTCGCAGAACTCCTCCAGCGACATGCCATCGGGCCGGCGGTAGCAGTTCGGCGCGGGAATGTGGTGCACGAGTTCCTTGTCGACGTCAAAACCCTGGTGGTCGAAGGCCACGCCGGTCATGGACATCGCCAGATAGGTGCTGCCGTGGTAGCCGTCGACCCGCGAGATGATTTTTTTCTTGTTCGTCTTACCCAGGCGATTGAAATAGAAATGAATAATACGAACGGCCGTGTCGTTGGACATGGATCCGCCGGTACCGTAGAAGACGTGATTCAACGGTCCCGGGGCGAGCTCGGCGAGCTTCGCGGCGAGCTCCGCTGCTGGCGGCGTCGTAATGTGTGTAAAGGTCGAGTAGTAGGGGATCCGGCGCACTTGCTCGGCGATGGCGTCGGCCATCTCTCCGTTAGCGTAGCCGATGTTCACGCACCACAGACCACCGATGCCGTCCAGAAATCGCCTGCCTTCGGAATCCATCACGTAGGCGCCGTCGGAGTCGGCCATGACCACACTACCTTCTTCCTTGAAGGTCGAGAAATCTGTCCAGGGGTGAATATAGTGGTCTCTGTCCTTGCGCCAGAGATCCGCAGTATCGAACTTAACGTTAGAGACCATTTCGGGACTCCATTTGTGACGCCATGGGTCGAGTGTGGGTCGGCCACGGGAACGGGTCAAGATGTGATTACACCCGTCCCGCGACCGCCATGAAGTTCGTATAGAGTTGCTTCGAGATGGCGTTGAAATTCGCCATCTGGAATCTCGTATCGCGTTCCACACGCCCGAGCGCGCCGGTTCCCAGGGCCGCCTCCAGAGCGCTTGCGTATGCGGGTATCGCGCCCCATTCTGTGACCGTCGTCGGCGTGATCTCCACATGGAACTGAATGGAAAAAGCGCACGCCCCCCATGACATTGCGTTGTTTGCGCACGCCGGTGACGAAGCCAGAATTTCCGCACCCTCTGGTGGCTGGGTAACTTCCGCGCTGTGCCACTGAAAGCATGGAATTCGCGACGCCACACCGATAAGAAAAGGGCTTTGTCTGCCGGCGTCGGTGAGATTGACTGTCATCACGCCGATCTCGGGCTCGCCGGCGGCTTCCACGGTCCCGCCCAGCGCCTCGGCGAGAAGTTGATGCCCCAGACAGAATCCCAGGAACGGACGCCCTCTGACCACCACCCAGTCGCGAATGGCGGCAACCTCGGCTTCCAGCCATGGATGGCTCTTACTTTGCCATACGTCCATGGGCCCCCCCATGACCATCAAGGCGTCGAAGTCATCGAGGCATGGAATCGGTTCACCGTAGTCCAGTTCGACAGTGTGGGTAACGGCGCCGTCATCAGCCATGAAGTCCCGAAATATTCCCGGGTGCTCGCAGGCGATGTGCTGAAAGACTAGAATCCGCATGCCGGCGTTCCAATGCCGCGATCAAGCGCCCTGTCCGGAGCGCGCAAAGGGCGAAAATCCCGGCGCACGGGGACGGCAGTCTCGCTGGCGCTTTGGAGAACGTCGTCGGTTCCAAAGGCCAAGGTGATTGGTGCCGAGGAGAGGACTTGAACCTCCACGGGGTTACCCCCACTGCGCCCTGAACGCAGCGCGTCTACCAATTTCGCCACCTCGGCACGGGCGGCGCCACTCGCGGCATGCTTGAACTGATGCCCGGGGGCGGTCGGCGGGAAGGGCGCGACTCTACCCAGCAGGGGTATTATTGTCAACGATGCATAAACGAAAACCCCGCAAGGACCCTCAACGCGCCCGCGAAGCGCGGCGCTACGAGCATCCCATTGCCAGCCGCGAGTATCTGCTGCAAACCCTGGAAACCCACGACAGACCCTTGTCTGCCGGCGAACTGTCTGCGGCGCTGGGCGTCGAATCGGCGCGGGATATCGTCGCGCTGACCAGGCGATTGCGGGCCATGGAGCGTGACGGCCAAATCATCCGCAATCGCCGTGGCGACTATGGCCTGGTGCGGAAAATGGACTTGATCCCGGGCCGGGTCATCGCGCATCGGGATGGATTCGGCTTTGTCGTTCCCGACGATGGGGGGCAAGACTTGTTTCTCTCGCCCCGGGAGATGCGCGGGCTCATGCACGGTGATCGCGCTGTGGCGCGGGTCACGGAAGTCGATCGCCAGGGCCGCCGCCAGGGCGCTCTGGTGGAGGTGCTGGAGAGGAATACCCACCGGGTCGTCGGCCGCTATCGTCGTGATAGCGGCGTGGGATTCGTAACGCCAGACAACCGCCGCCTGCATCACGACATCATGATCCCCGATTCTGCTACGGGCCGCGCGGGTCACGGCCAGGTGGTGGTGGCGGAAATCGTCGAGCAACCCACCAAGCGTAGCCAGCCCATAGGACAAATCGTGGAAGTGATGGGCGATCACATGGCGCCGGGAATGGAGATCGACGTCGCAATCCGCGCCCACGAGCTGCCCTTCGAGTGGCCGGATGCAGTCATCGACGAGGCCGAGGCCCTGCCGTCCCAGGTCAGCGCGTCCGCCGCCAGCGGGCGCACGGATCTACGCCAAATGCCGCTAGTAACTATCGACGGAGCGGATGCGCGTGATTTCGACGACGCCGTTTTCTGCATTCGCAGTCCCTCCGGTTGGAAACTGACGGTTGCCATCGCCGACGTTGCTGCCTACGTGAAACCGGGTTCACCGCTGGATACCGAGGCGCGGCTGCGCGGTACGTCGGTATACTTTCCCCAGCGGGTGCTGCCCATGCTGCCGGAGAAGTTGTCAAACGGCCTGTGCTCGCTGCGCCCGGACGAAGATCGCTTGTGCATGGTGTGTGAAATGCACGTGGGCCGTGATGGCCAGATCAAGCGTTCACGATTTTTCGAGGCCGTCATGCGTTCCCGTGCACGCCTCACTTACGACGAAGTGGCGGCGGCGGTGGTCGAGCGCGATAGTGATACGCGCCGCAGGCTGTCCGGAGTCATCGAACAACTGGACGAGCTGTACGCCATGTATGCGGTGCTGAAAAGTGCCCGCGAGGGCCGCGGCGCAATGGATTTCGACACCCAGGAGGCGCGCATAGTATTTGGCGCCGACAAGAAGATCGAAGCCATCGAGACCGAGACCCGCAATGATGCGCACCGTGTGATCGAGGAGTGCATGATCGCCGCCAATGTGGCGACGGCGCGTTTTCTCGAGCGCCACCGCATTCCCGTCTTGTATCGGGTCCATGATCGGCCGACGCCGGACAGGCTCGCGGATCTGCGCGAGTTTCTCGCCGAGGTGGGCATGAAGCTAGCGGGCGGCGCGCAACCCGAGGCGCATCATTTTGCGGAACTCCTCGAACGCAGCGCCGGGCGCGCCGATGCCGAGCTGATTCAGACCGTTCTCCTGCGATCCCTTGCGCAGGCTGCCTACAGTCCACGCAACATCGGGCATTTCGGCCTGGCCTTGGAGAGTTACGCGCATTTCACATCGCCCATACGCCGCTATCCGGACCTTCTCGTTCACCGTGCCATCAAGCATCTGACGAATAAGCAATCTCTGCAAAGCTTCGAATACGATAGCGACGCGATGGTCAGCCTTGGCGCAGACACATCCATGACCGAGCGACGCGCCGATGACGCGACCCGTGACGCGGTCAGTTGGCTGAAATGCGAGTTCATGCTCGATCGCATCGGCGAACAGTTCGACGGCACCATCGTGGGCGTCACCTCGTTCGGCTTATTCGTCAACCTCGATGGCATTCACGTGGAGGGCCTGATTCATGTGAGTGCCCTGGGCAGCGACTATTTCCACTACGATCCCGCCGGCCACCGCCTGGCCGGGGAACACACCGGCGTGGTCTTCCGGCTCGCCGATCGTGTGCGGGTGGTCGTGCAGCGTGTGGACCTGGATGAACGCAAAATCGACCTGGAGCTGGTGGATGTCAGCCAGCGCAGGGGTGTGCGGCGCGGGCCAAAGCGTGGCCGCGGCAAACGGAGCAAGAAGCGCTAGCAGCGGGTTCATGGCCAGGCAGCTCATCTACGGTCAGCACGCGGTCGCTGCATTGCTGGAAGGGGATCCGGCGGGTGTCCAGGAGCTGTGGCTGCAGGATGGGCGTGACGATGCCGTCAGTGAGCACGCGCGGGATCTCGCTGCCCGTCATGGAATCAGCCTGCGTGCTGTGCCCCGAGCGACCCTGGATCGGATGCTGAAGGGCGCCAGGCATCAGGGTATTGCGGTGCGTTACCGAGCCACGAGGGCGACGCGTGCAAGCGATCTGGAGCAACTGCTGGCCGGGCTTGGGGACACGGCCCTGCTGCTCGTGTTGGACGGTGTTCAGGATCCCCACAACCTCGGCGCCTGCCTGCGCAGCGCCGATGCTGCCGGGGCCGATGCTGTGATTGTGCCGCGACGTCGTGCCGTCGGACTCACGCCGGCGGTGTACAAGGCCGCCTGCGGGGCCACCGAACGCGTGCCCCTGGTGACGGTGAGCAATCTGGCGGAGGCGCTCAGGCGCATGGCAAAGTCCGGTGTAAGGCTCATCGGCGCCGGTGCCAGGGCTGGTATCCCGTATACCCAGGCGGAGCTCCTGGGACCCGTGGCCATGGTCCTCGGGGGTGAAGGCAGGGGTTTGAGACGGCTTTCCGCCGAACTCTGCGACCAGCTGATCCACGTGCCCATGCGCAGCGGTGCCGAGAGTCTCAACGTGTCGGTGGCCGCGGCGCTGTGCCTGTACGAGGTTCGCCGTCAAAGGGCCCGGAATGAGGCCGGGGAGGGGCTGCGCGGGGCCGGGTGAGTGCGTTCTGGCGAGCGTTGCAAAGCCCCCGGGCATGGCATAACATCCGGGCCCTTCCGCCGGGCTACCCGGGGAGAAAATCAGCGATGGGGGCTGTTGGCCGCCATCGACTCCTTGCCTCACCGCACTGATTCAGCGGGAGGCTGGTCGGCACCACCACCGCGGGCCGCGAATTCGAGAGGAGCTATTTGTGCGACATTACGAGATCGTATTCCTGGTCCATCCGGATCAGAGTGAGCAGGTTCCTGCCATGATCGACCGCTACCGTTCTCTGATCGAGGGCGCCAGCGGCCGTATCCATCGCCTCGAGGACTGGGGCAGACGCCAGCTTGCCTATCCCATCAACAAGGTTCACAAGGCGCACTACGTGATGATAAACGTGGAGTGCTCCCTGGCCACTCTGGATGAAATCAAGAGTGCTTTTCGCTTCAATGATGCGGTGCTGCGGGATTTGATCATCGCCCGCGACGAGGCGGAAATCGAGCCGTCGCCGCTGGCCAAGTCCAGAGAGGACCGCGACGACGAGCGCCCGCCACGCCGCGATGACACGGATGGCGGGAATTACCGGCCCCGGCCGGAAGCGCGAAGCGAAGCTGCCCCGGCCACCGCCGATGTATCTGGCGAAGAATCTGGCGAAGTATCTGGCGAAGTATCTGGCGAAGTATCTGGCGAAGTATCTGGCGATACGGATGACGTCGCCGGGGTTGATGCCGATGAGGCGCCAGCGACCACGGACTGACGCGCTGCGCGGGTCATCACCAGAGCGCTGAGTATCAGGCAGCCGTACGCGACAGGCGGCGGCACTCCATAGAGGAACTGACAATGGCACGTTTTTTTCGACGCCGGCGCTACTGCCGGTTTACCGTTGAGGGAGTCAAGGAGATCGATTACAAGGATCTCAATACCCTCAAGGCATACATCACCGAGACCGGCAAGATTGTCCCAAGCCGTATCACGGGGACCAAATCGCGCTATCAGCGCCAACTCGCTACCGCGATCAAGCGCGCGCGATTTCTGGCGCTGCTGCCCTACAGCGACTCCCATTGAAGCGCAGCCACGACGGGCTCTGTAGCCGTGGGATCATTGGTGCGCTTCATCGTGCGCAGCCGCGCGCATGCGATTTCTGTGGCGGTCATCGGAATATTGGTGCCGCCGTTCAGCATTCTTACCGGCGCCATCGTCGGTTTGACGATTTTGCGCTACCGGCTTGCCGACGGTGCTCTGGTGCTGGCAGTCTCGACGGTGGCCCTGGGACTGGTGACCGGGGCTTTTCAGCCCGCCGTGAACTTCATCCTGTTCATCGGGCTGCCGGTTTTCCTACTTGCCCAGTTGTTGCGCCAGACCGAGTCCCAGGGGATTGCCTTGACGGCAGCTGGGGCCATGAGCGCCCTGGCGCTCAGCGGAATCCATCTGCTCATGGCAGACCCGGTGGCGTGGTGGGCGGCGCAGTTCGAGCGCTCGATAGGGCGGCCGATTCGGGAATCCAACCCGGACTTTACACCGGAGATGCTGGAACGCTTCGACGAGGTCATGGCAGTCATGTCGTTACCCGTCGCGACGATTGCCAGCGCCATGTTGACCGCAATGCTGACACTCTGGCTGGCGCGTTGGATGCACGCCAGCCTCGACAATCCCGGTGGCTTCGGCAAGGAGTTTCGGGCACTGCGCCTGGATCGGCGAGTGGCATACGTGGCCGTGGCACTGTCGTTGCTGTCCGTTGTTGCCGGACAGTTCGCCCATGGATTGTTCCTCGGGCTGCTGGTGCTGGTGATAAATATGTACACCATTCAGGGCATCGCTCTGGTGCATGCCGTGGTGCACAAACGCGGCGCGTCGGTGGCTTGGCTGGTGGCCATGTACGTGGCAATAGTAATGCTCCAGCCGGCTGCCACTTTGGGATTGGCATTGACCGGGTTTTCGGATGCCTGGTTCGATTTTCGGCGCCGTTGGGGCGCCAACGTATAAACGGTGCGGAGCGCGCCTATGCGCCGGCACGACGACAGATGACTGCATCGAGGGTTTGACCATGCAGGTGATATTGCTTGAGAGAGTTCAGAACCTTGGCGAGTTGGGCGATTCCGTCAAAGTGAAGCCAGGTTATGCACGGAACTACTTGATTCCCCAGGGCCGAGCGGTGATCGCGACGCCGGCGAACGTGGCCGAGTTCGAAGCCAGGCGTGCGCAACTGGAAGACCAGGAAGCCCAGGCGCTGGCGGCTGTGCAGGCCAGGGCCGATGCTCTGGAAGGCCAGGAAGTAACGCTGGCGCGAAAAACCGGCGAGGAGGGTAAGTTGTTCGGCTCTGTCGGTCCACAGGACATTGCCGATGCGCTTACCGAGGGAGGCACGCCCGTCGCCCGCAACGAAGTGCGCCTGGCCAACGACACCCTGCGACAAATCGGCGACTACGAGGTCGGTGTGCACCTTTATGCCAATGTCGAAGCGTCGATTACCGTACACATCGTCTCGGAAGACTAACTGGCATGCGTGCATACGATTGGCATCTTTCGATGCGTGCGTCGCTGGTGTATGCTCGCATCGGGTGTTGGGGGAAGCGCACGAGTCGGTGACACAACCGGCCTGAAGCGCAAGTGCATGCGCGGAAAATTTTTTCTGTGACGCACTTTGCAAAATCGGAGAGCACACCGGAATTCACCATGCCAGAAACGGTGCTGTCCAATCGACCCGCCGACATCGCCACCGCGGCGCTCAAGGTTCCGCCGCACTCCATCGAAGCAGAACAATCGGTACTTGGCGGCCTGATGCTGGACAATTCCGCCTGGGACCGCATCGCCGATGTGGTCTCGGTGCAGGATTTTTATCGCCACGACCATCGCCTCATCTTCGAGGCCATCGGCGCGCTTTCCAACGAGTCCCGTCCCTTCGACGTGGTCACGATTTCCGAATGGTTGGATAACCACGCGCAGCTGGATCAGTCCGGAGGGCTCGCCTACATCGGAGAGCTCGCGCGTAACACCCCCAGCGCAGCCAATATCAAGGCCTACGCGGATATCGTGCGTGAACGGGCGGTTCTGAGGGGACTGATCGAAGTCGGTACGGATATTGCCAGTACCGGATTTAACAGCGAAGGTCGCGGCGCCGACGAATTGCTCGACGAAGCCGAGCAACGGGTATTCGAAATCGCCGAGCGGGGTGCCCGCAACCGGCTTGGATTCGCGCCCATCAAGGAAGTGCTGGTCAGTGTCATGGACCGCATCGACACCTTGTTTCAAAGCGGAAGCTCAATCACCGGGGTGGCAACAGGCTACACCGACCTCGACGACAGAACCTCGGGACTGCAGCGTTCGGATCTGATTATCGTCGCCGGGCGCCCTTCCATGGGTAAGACGGCCTTCGCCATGAATCTTGTGGAGCAGGCGGCTATAAAAGGGCGTATGACCGTGGGCGTGTTCAGTATGGAAATGCCCGCCGAGCAGCTCACCATGCGTATGCTCTCGTCGCTGGGCCGCATCGACCAACACAAGGTACGCAGCGGCCGGCTCGATGATGATGATTGGCCACGGCTTACCTCCGCCCTGACCATGCTCAACGACACGGAGATCTTCATCGACGACACGCCGGCGCTCACCCCGCTGGAGCTGCGCGCTCGCTGCCGGCGGCTCAAGCGTGAAAAGGATTTGGGATTGGTGGTGGTGGATTACCTGCAGCTGATGCAGGTTCCCGGAACCAAGGAGAACCGGGCCACGGAGATATCCGAGATTTCCCGCGGGCTCAAGGCCCTGGCGAAGGAATTGCAGGTGCCGGTGATCGCATTGTCGCAGCTCAACCGCAGTCTCGAGCAGCGCCCGGACAAACGGCCGGTGATGTCGGATCTGCGCGAATCCGGCGCCATCGAGCAGGACGCCGACCTCATCCTCTTCATATACCGGGATGAGGTTTACAACGAAAATTCCGAGCACAAAGGCAAAGCAGAGATCATTATCGGTAAGCAACGTAATGGTCCCATTGGAAAAGTCGTGCTGACCTTCCTCGGCCAGCACACACGATTCGAAAACTATATCCCGGACGATTTCAGCGGCGGATATTATTCATGACGCGCCCGACGCGCGCGTTCATCGACATTTCCGCGCTGCGTCACAACTTCCAACAAGTACGCAAGGCAGCCCCCGGGCGGAAAATTCTCGCCGTGGTCAAGGCCGACGCTTATGGCCATGGCGCGGCGCGTGTGGCCCCGGCCCTGGACGACAGGGCGGATGCATTCGCGGTTGCGCGTATCGAGGAAGCCGAGGCTTTGCGCAGCCTCGGTATAACCAAGCCGGTGCTGTTGCTCGGCGGCGTATGTGGGCACGAGGAGCTGGTGGCCGCGGCGAAGTACGATTTGGATTTGGTGGTTCATCACGAGAGCCAGATAGTGACCCTGGAGCGGGCCAGTCTTCACAAACCAGTGCGCGTGTGGTTGAAGGTCGATACCGGCATGCATCGTCTGGGCTTCGCCCCAGGGCAGGTGGCGGGCATGTGGGAGCGCCTCGAGAACTGCAAGACAGTCGCCACGACAATACGGCTGATGACGCATCTGGCCCGGGCCGACGAACGCGATGACCCGGGTACCAAAGACCAGATTGCGTGTTTTTCGTCCATCGACAAGGCCAGTGAGGTGCAGACCAGTCTGGCGAATTCCGCCGGCGTGCTCGCCTGGCCGGAGTCCCACGGCGATTGGGTGCGGCCCGGAATCATGCTCTACGGCATTTCACCATTTTCTGATGGCAGCGGTGAGTCCGAGGGCTTGCGCCCGGTGATGACATTTACGAGCCGCCTCATAGCCGTAAACAGACTGCGAAAAGGCGATTCTATCGGTTACGGGGGCACCTGGACCTGTCCCGAGGACATGCCGGTGGGTGTGGTCGCCGTTGGCTACGCGGACGGTTATCCACGTCACGCGCCGTCGGGCACACCGGTGCTCGTAAACGACGCGAGGACTCAGCTGATCGGGCGCGTGTCCATGGACCTGCTGAGCGTGGATTTGCGCTCTCAACCAACAGCCAGGCCGGGGGACCCTGTGATTCTGTGGGGCCGGGGCCTGCCAGCGGAGGAAGTCGCCGCCCGCGTGGGCAGCATCGCCTACGAACTGGTCAGCCGCATCGCGCCCCGCGTCGCCATGGCAGTAATCGACGAAGACGCGGGTCAGGAGCCCGTGCTATCCCCGTCCACCGGCGAATCCAGGTAGCCTTCGCGCAGCAGGTACAGGAATATTTCCTGCGCCGCTTCCATTGGTGAGCGGTCGCTCGTGTCGATGCGCAGCTGCGGATGTTCGGGCACCTCGTAGGGATCGCTGATGCCGGTAAACTCCGGTATCACACCCTTGCGTGCCTTCGCATAGAGTCCCTTGCGATCGCGCTGTTCGCACACTTCCAGTGGTGTCGCTACGTGAATCTCGATCATGGCGCCGTGTTCTTCGATGAGTTCGCGCACCGCCCGTCGCGTGCTCGCGTATGGCGCGATGGGCGCGCAGATGGCGACGCCACCATTTTTCGTGATCTCGCTGGCGACGAAACCAATGCGGCGCACGTTCAGATCCCGGTGTTGTTTGGAAAAACCCAGCTCGCTGGAAAGATTACGGCGCACGATGTCGCCGTCCAGCAGCGTAGTCGGTCGCTTCCCGTCCTCGATAAACTTGCCATACATGATGCGCGCAAGGGTCGATTTCCCCGAGCCGGACAGCCCCGTGAAGAACAAGGTAACACCCATGCGATGGCGCGGCGGATAAACCCCTCGCAGCGCATTCAGAACTTCCGGGTAGGTGAACCACGCGGGAATGTCCTCGCCGTGGGAAAGGCGTCGGGCGAGAACTTCGTCGCTGAGCTCTTTGGTGACCTCGTTGCCATCCCTGGCTTCATCGGCATCCACGAAGCGCGCGCGGCCGGGTGAATAGGCGAGGCGCTTGAAGGGCACAATGCGGATGCCGATCTGCGGCTCCCATTGTGCGACAAGCGCCTGTGCCGCATAGGGCGGATAAAAACGTCCGTGACCCTCATCGGGCGGACTGCCGTGGTCCGGGCCAACGATGAAATGCGTGCAGCCGTAGTTGCGTCGAATGATGGCGTGCCACACTGCTTCCCTGGGTCCTGCCATGCGCGTCGCCAGCGGCAGCAGCGAAAGCGCCGTCAATCCGTGGGGATAGTACTTGCGTAGCGCCTGGTAGCACTTCACCCGCGCGAAGCGGCTGAGATCCCGCGGCCTGCCGATACCGACGACCGGATGCAGCAGAATGTGCGCTTCCGATTGCTTGGCCGCCGCCAGGGTGACCTCGCGGGCCAGGCGGTGCATGGGCCGCGCCGTGTGAAAGCCGACAACCTGCCGCCAACCGTGCCTTTGAAAAAGGCGCCGAAGATCTTCTGGAGTATGTCTCAGGTCTTCATAGTCGTAGTGAGTGGGCAGTTCGATGCCCTCAACTTTGCCGCCGACGTAGACCTGCTGCACCTGCTCCTTTAAATAAGCGACGCCGGGATGGGACCCGTCGCTGGTTGCGTAGATGCACTCGGCCTCGCGATCGCGGTCCGGCGTCCACATGTCATTCACCGTCAATACGGCGAGCATAAAACCCTCGCCGTCTCGCAATGCCAGCCGGTCGCCCACGGCAAAACTCTCGGCCAGCTTTTCCGTGATATCCAGAGTCACGGGGATCGGCCACACACTGCCGTCCGGTAAGCGGGAATCTTCCAGCACCCCATCGTAGCTGTCCCGGCCCATGAAGCCCGTCAGCGGCGTGAATGCACCGCACATGAGCAGTTCCAGGTCGCAAAGCTGTCGCTGGGTGAGCGTTACCGACGGCAGGTCCAGAGAGGCGCGCTTGAGTTCTTCGGCACGCGCCTCGTCCACCAGTAACGGCGTCAGTGCGGGCAATTTGTCTTGCTTCGTGTCGGCCAAACTCGCTCTCCTCAAGGCGTCTGCGCGCCGCCATATAGTCTAGCAGGGCCCTCGACTTGGATCGTCGGCTGAGCGTCTGATACCGTGGCCGGCGATGATCCTCGACTTGGGGCGGGTGTATCGACGTGCGGGAAAAACTCAGCTACCAGTGCCAGGCTTGCGGGGCCCAGGCTTCAAAATGGAGTGGTCAGTGCCCCGACTGTGGCGAATGGAATACGCTGCTGGAAAGCGCCGTGGCTGTGCCGCGCCGGAGCGCTCGCGGGGCGCAACTGCATGGGGTCGCCGAGTTAGCGGCGCGCATCGTCGACGCCGACGAGGTGGCTGCCGAGGCCGAAGGTCACAAGCCCACGGGCATTGGTGAGCTCGACCGGGCTCTGGGCGGAGGGCTGGTCCCTGGGTCGGTGGTGCTCATCGGTGGCGACCCCGGTATCGGCAAGTCCACTTTGCTGTTGCAGGCATTGGCGGCGGGCGGTGACGATGAACGACCCCTCTACGTCACCGGCGAAGAGTCTCTGCGCCAGGTAACTTTGCGCGCGCAACGCCTGGGATTGTCTACTGAGCGGTTGCGATTGCTGGCGGAAACACAGGTAGAGCAAATTCTCGCCCTCGCTGCCCGCGAGCGGCCAACGGTAATGGTCATCGATTCCATTCAGACCATGCACACCGACGCCCTGCAGTCGGCGCCGGGGAGTGTCGCGCAAATCAGAGAAAGCGCCGCACGCCTCGTGCAGTTTGCCAAGCAGGGCGATACGGCCGTTATTTTGATCGGCCATGTCACCAAGGAAGGCGCTATCGCGGGACCGCGGGTGCTGGAGCACATGGTGGATGCGGTGTTGTATTTCGAGAGTGAAAGCGACAGCCGTTACCGGGTTATCCGCGCCGTCAAGAACCGCTTTGGCGCCGCCAACGAGCTCGGCTTCTTCGCCATGACCGAACGCGGCTTGCGAGAGGTGAGCAATCCATCTGCAATATTTCTTTCCCGTGGCGACAGCGACGTCGCCGGCAGTACCGTCACCGTGGTACGCGAAGGTACCCGCATGTTGTTGCTGGAAATTCAGGCATTGGTGGACGTGAGTCAGCTCGCCCACCCCCGCCGGGTAGCGGTGGGATCCGACGCGAACCGTCTCGGCATGTTGCTGGCGGCGCTGCACCGCCACGCCGGAATCGCCACCCAGGACCAGGATGTGTTCGTGAATGTCGTCGGAGGTATGCGCATCGCCGAGACCGGCGCCGATTTGCCGCTGCTGGTGGCGGTTGTTTCCAGCCTCAGTGCGCGCCCGGTGGCGGCGGATCTGGTGGTGTTCGGCGAGGTCGGACTGGCCGGCGAAATCCGCCCCGTCGCCTACGGCGAGGAACGCCTGGCGGAGGCCGCCAAGCACGGCTTCAAACGCGCCATCGTCCCCACCGCCAACAAACCCCGCCGCGCCATCAAAGGAATCCAAGTCACCCCCGCAGCACACCTGGGCGACGCCCTCGCCCTACTGAAATAGAACGCGGAAGCTGGTGCCGGAGTTGACCTAATTGCCCTAGCCAGGGCAATTAGGTCAACTCCGGCACCA
>JAACFO010000083.1 GCA_009937425.1 Gammaproteobacteria bacterium | reverse complement strand
CAACTGGCCTGCCCCCCGGAATGGGCCCCTGCTTGCCCACTCGCTCCTCGTGCCCCCGCGAGCGGAGGGCGCGAATTGGCGGAAAATCTCGATAATCGCCCTGAATCAGGGCTTGTCAGCAGCCTAAATGGTGGCTCCGAGACAGGAGTCACGTTTTCGACCAGACAGTCTCCGATACTCTAGTATTGCCATGATTTCTATACATTTCACCGATGGGGCCGGGGAGCGCGGTACCGCCAGAGAGCTGGCACCGGCCAACGGATTTCGGGCTCCAACCCACCCCGAGAAGCTGCACTTGCCGCTGGCGCCGAACGGCACCAGGGGGCGCTTCGTTCGCGGTTTTACCCTGGTGGAGCTGCTGGTCGTCGTCGCCATGGCCGTCGCCTTGACCGCCATCGCCGTACCGACCTACCAGAGCTACATGGACGACGTCAGGCTCAGCAACGTGGTCAAGGACATAGCGCTGATTTCAATCCACCTGGAGCGCTATCGCACCGAGAACAGAGGCCAACTCCCGGACACGCTCGCCGAGACCCCGGCGAGCAACCTGGCGGATCCCTGGGGAAACCCCTACGGGTATCTGAATATAGAGACCGCGACCGGCCCCGGGCTCGGCAAAGTACGAAAGGACAAAAATCTCGTGCCACTCAATACGGACTTCGACCTCTACAGCATGGGCAAAGATGGCAAGAGCAAGTCTCCGCTCACCGCGGCCGACAGCCACGACGACATCGTTCGTGCCAACAATGGTGGGTACGTCGGTCCGGCATCCGAATACTGAATCGGCGGGTACATGAAAATCCATTCGACCTTTCTGCGCAGCAAGGTCGCCCGGCGCATCTTCATGCTGTTCGTCGCCTCGGCACTGGTTCCCATCGGCATGCTGGCGCTCCTGTCATTCGACCAGGTGATCAGTCAGCTCGTCGAGCATAGCTACCAGCAGCTGCACCGCGACAGCAAAGCCGTGGCCATGACCGTGTTCGAGCGTCTCTCCATAACCGAGTCGGAACTCAAGCTCCTGGGTGGCCAACATGGGGCACGAGCCGAATCCCTCGTCTCCCTGCCCGACCAATCCAATCAACGGCTACGCCAACGGTTTGTCGCGCTGCGTATCGAGACACCCGGCGGCGCACACCGATCGCTGCTCGGCGATATGGGCGAGCCGTCTGGATTCAGTGACTCGCAGATCAAATATCTGCGCGACGGCAAGGCGGTGGTATGGAGTCGCATCGATCACGACGGCCGGTCTCGCGTCTTCATGAGTGTTGCCTTGGAGAAAGGCACACTCACGGGAGAGATCAACTCGGAATTTCTGTGGGATGTTCCCCTCGACGTCACCTCGGTGCTTTGTGTTCTCGGAGAGACCGGCGGTCGGCTCTTTTGCTCCGGCACCGTACCGGCGGACATGATCGACTCTGTCAAGCAGCGCCTGTCAGAGCGGCAGTCAGGCCGCTTTGATTGGGAGTGGGATGCAACGAAGTACCTGGCCAACTACTGGTCACTGTTCCTCAAACACAGTTTCCATGCCAACCAATGGACGATCATCCTGGGCGAACCGGAGGCGGAAGTGCTGGCGGCCATGGCGCACTTCAAGTCCATGTTTCCACCGGTGATCGCCGTTTCAATTCTCGCCGTAGTGCTGCTGAGCATTAGTCAGATTCGACGCTCCCTGGTGCCCCTCGAGCGGCTCAGCGAGGGCACCCGCCAGATTGCAGAGCGAAACTTCACCGAACCGGTGCAAATCGACAGCGGAGATGAATTCGAAGAGCTTGCAGGTTCATTCAACGCAATGGCCAGCCGATTGGAAAGACAGTTCGGTACGCTCGCGACCATGGCGGAGATCGACCGGCTCATTCTCTCGACCATGGACGCCGAATACATCGTCGAAACACTGCTGCGCCGATTACACGAAGTTGTACCTTGCCGATCGGTGTGCGTTGCAGTGCTGGACGAAGAAGGCGCTGCGGCAACTTTGCACATCAACCGCGAAGTTGCCAAAAACGTCACCACTTCCGAAAGTTGTGTCCTGACCCCGGATGAAGTCGCGGCATTGCTCGACAGCCCGCACCACTTGTTCATCAGCTCCGGCGACCCACTGCCTGGATATCTCACCCCACTGATGGACGGCGAGACACGCCGCATACTCGTGCTGCCTGTCGTCTTGAAGGACAACTTGGCGGCGATCATCGCAATCGGGATCGAAGACGGATCCGATTTCTCCGAGGAGGACATCGGTCAAGCCAGGGAGGTGGCCGACCGCACTGCCGTCGCCCTGTCCAATGCCGCCTGGGAAGAGAAGCTTTATCACCAGGCCCACTACGACGCGCTCACAGATTTGCCGAACCGTGTCCTACTCCGGGATCGGCTCGAGCAGGCAATGAGCCGCGCGAGCAGAGAAGGCACTTGCGTCGCCGTGCTGTTCCTGGATCTCGATCGATTTAAATCCATCAACGACTCATTGGGACACGTCGCCGGAGATCTATTCCTCAAGGAAATGGGCGCGCGTCTCAGTCGTGAGCTGCGTGAGGGAGATTCCGTGGTGCGTTTCGGAGGGGACGAGTTCATTATCGTCGTTCCGGATATACCCGGTGATATACATATCATCACTACCATCAGCAAGATATGCGAGAACATTCTCGCCGCCACCATTGAACCCTTCTCTCTCGATGGCCACGAGATAACGATCACCAGTAGTGTTGGTGTGTCTCTTTATCCCCAAGACGCCGACAACTTCGACGATCTGCTCAAGAATGCGGATACGGCCATGTATCACGCCAAAGGTCAGGGCAGAGACAACTACCAATTTTACGCCCAGGATCTCAACGCCGCTGCCATGCAACGGTTCAATATGCAGAATGATCTACACCGGGCTCTCGAAAATGACGAGCTTGAACTGTACTACCAGCCACAGGTCGACCTGCAAAGCGGTAAGCTGGTGGGCGCGGAATGTCTCATTCGCTGGCAGCATCCCGAACTCGGAATCGTGTCGCCGAGTCGGTTCATCCCCATAGCCGAAGACACTGGATTAATAATCTCCATCGGCGAGTGGGTCCTTCGCACTGCCTGCGCACAAAGCAGAGTGTGGCAGAATCGTGGTCTTCCCGCGGTGAGAATGGCTGTCAATCTATCGGCGCGGCAGTTTCGCAGCCGGAATCTGGTCACGGTCGTCAGCCAGATACTCAAAGACACTCAGATACCAGTACAGCTGCTCGAACTCGAGGTGACCGAAGGCGCCATCATGACCGACATCGACCGTACCATCTCGACCCTTCGGGCGTTGAGTGAGATGGGCGTGCGCCTCGCCGTCGACGATTTCGGCACCGGCTACTCGTCGTTGGCCTATCTGGCCCAATTCCCCCTCGACGTACTCAAGATAGACCAGTCGTTCGTGCGTGACGTCGTCGACCGCTCTGATGTCGCGTGCGTTGTCTCGGCAATAGTAGGCCTTGCCCACAGTCTCGATCTCACGGTGGTCGCCGAGGGCGTGGAGAGCCAGGCACAGCTGGAATTCTTGCGCGCCCTGGGCTGCGAGGAAATTCAAGGGTACTTGTACAGCCGCCCGTTGGCAGCGAGTGATTTCGAGGAACTTCTGAGGAACGACCAGGAAAAGCCTTTTCCCGGGTTCGAAGACGCGAACACGGCAGGCCCGAGCGCAGCGCAACCGCCGATATCCTGGCCGCGAACAGCCACCGGGGGCAAGTAGTACGATGCCCGACAATTTAGTGTTGCGGCAACAGGGACTGTAGCCGTGTCGAGATCTGATTCCCGCACGAGGAATATCGCGAAAACCATTGTGTTGGCGGAGCAGGACAAGCCGACCAGGACCCTTCTCGAAGATATTCTTCGCGAGCAGGGATTCGCAACCCTGCAGGCCGACGACACCGATCGGTGCCTGTTTCTAGCCTTGCAGAAAAACATCGATGCATTCCTCCTGGATCTGGAGTTGCCTGGTGGGGATCCAGTGCAGCTTTGCGCTCACCTGCGCGGCATAGATCGCTACAAGCGCACACCGATAATATTTACCGCTGCCTCGTCGACATCACCATCTTTGCTTAGCGCATTCGACGCCGGAGCGGATGATTTCCTCGACAAGCCGATAAACACCGTGGTCGCAACTGCACGACTACGGGGGCATCTGCAGAGAATGACGTATCTGCGGGAGATGGAGGAGGTGCAAGCCAACCTGAATCGCTACATCTCGACCCGCACGCAGCAGGTGGTGAAGGACCGCGCCGTCGCCGGCAAGTCACTCGAGCCGGAAGAACGCACCGTTTGTGTTCTCTTCTCTGACGTACGAGGTTTCACCACGCTCAGCCAGGAGATGGCGCCCAATGCACTGTTTCGCATGATCAGCCGCCATCTCGCAATGCAGGTGGACTGTGTCTATCGTCGCGGCGGCTACGTGGACAAATTCGGTGGAGACGGCATCATGGCAATATTCGATGCCCGTGACGGAGTCAGCGAGGCCTGTCAGTGCGCTCTGGAAATCATGGAGACCACCAGGCACGGCCGCAGTCACGATGGACCGCCGACTCTTCCGCTGGGGATCGGCCTGAATTTGGGCTCCGTGCTAATCGGCAATATCGGCTCCGAAGAACATCTCGACTACTCGGCCATCGGCGACACGGTCAACCTCGCCGCGCGCCTGTGTGGGTCGGCCCGGCCCATGTCCATCATTGTCTCCGAGGCGATCGTCGCCCAGGCGAGCGCAGATGCTACGTTGAATTTTGTCGACCGCCGATCAATCAGCGTGCGTGGGATCCAGGATTCGGTTTCCGTGTGCTCTCTGGAGCGCGGCGAGGGCATACGCCCACGAACGGCGCAACCCGCTTATGCAGCCGGGAAATTCGATCGCCGCGGCACCTGAACGACCCAAACTTCGATTGACTCGCGTACCCGCACGCAGCCGCGGTTGATTACAATCCCTTCTCGTCAATAGCGTTCCCCGGAACAGTAAGCGCCCGCGCGGGCTTGCCTCCCTCCACCTGAACCGGTAGAAGAACGGTGACAACCCCTGAACCGTTCCCGAACCCAGATAAAGAAATCGACGATGTCACCTGACGCGGCCAACGGATCCACCCTGGATCCACTCTTTCAACCTTTTTCGATACGGCAGGTTACGTTCAAGAACCGCTTCATGAGCACCAGCCATGCCTGCGGCCTCGAGGAAGGCGGCTTGCCAAAGGAACGCTACCAGCGCTATCACGAGGAGAAGGCGAAGGGCGGTATCGCGTTGACGATGTTCGGCGGGTCCTCGAACGTCGCACCGGATTCACCGTCGGTCTTCCAACAACTGTATGTCGGCGACGACACGATCATTCCCTATCTCCAGGAGTTTTCCCAGCGCATCCACGCGCACGGCACGGCGATCATGTGTCAGATCACCCATCTGGGCCGCCGCGGCGAGCCCTACGCCGGCAACTGGCTGCCGACCATCGGGCCGTCGGTGATCCGGGAGACGCTACACCGCAGCTTTCCCAAGGAAATGGACGCGGACGACATCGTCCGCGTGGTAAAGGCCTACGGCGCAGCGGCGAAGCGCTGCAAGGAAGGCGGGCTCGACGGGATTGAGACGCTCGCCAATTCCCATCTGATCGGTCAGTTCCTGTCGCCGATGACCAACAGACGAACGGACCGGTATGGCGGCTCGCTGGAAAATCGCTGCCGGTTCGGGCTGATGGTCTTCGAAGAAATCCGTCGCCAGGTCGGCGACGATTTCCTGGTCGGGTTTCGCTGCTCGGTCGATGAGGCCATGGAAGAAGGCTTGTCCTTCGAGGACAGCGTCGCGATCGCGAAGATCTTCGAAAGCGCCGGCCACATCGATTTCTTCAATGGCAATTACGGGCGCATGGACACGCTGATCGGATTGGCAACGGACAACATGCCCGGCATGGCCTCGCCGATCGCACCATGGCTCCAGGTCGTCGGCGCCTTCAAGCGTGAGGTCGGACTGCCGGTCTTTCACTCGGCGCGCATCATCGATGTTGCGACGGCACGCCACGCGATCCGCGAAGGCCTGCTGGACATGGTCGCGATGACCCGGGCACATATTGCTGACCCTCATCTCGTCGGCAAGCTGGCCGCGGGCCGGGAAGCGGAAATTCGACCCTGCGTCGGGGCGACCCACTGCATGTCTGCGCACCGCCCCGCCTGCCTGCACAACGCAGCAACCGGCAGGGAAACCGTGCTGCCGCAAACGGTTCACCCTTCCGCCACGCCCGATCGTAAGGCCGTTATCGTGGGCGGTGGCCCTGCCGGCCTCGAAGCTGCCCGTGTCCTTGCCGAGCGCGGTCATGGGGTAGTGCTCATGGAGGCCGCTTCCGAGTTGGGCGGCCAGGTGCGAATGGGTGCGCAGGCTAGCTGGCGCGGCGACCTGATCGGCATCATCGACTGGCGCACCAATGAGATCCATCGGCTCGGCGTCGATGTTCGGCTCAACACTCTTGCCGAGCCGGAGGACATTCTGGCGCAAGCGCCGGACATCGTCATCATCGCCACTGGCGGCGTTCCCGATTTCGGCTGGCTCGACGGCACGCAGCACTGCACCAGCGCGTGGGACTTCTTGACCGGGAACGCGCCCGTCGGCGACGAGATCATCGTCTATGACGGAACCGGCCGACACCCGGCACCGCACTGCGCGGAGCACGCGTCCATGGCCGGTGGACGCGTGACCCTGGTCTCCATCGACGGCGAGCTGGCCGCCGAATTGTCCTATGCCGAACGCGCCATCTGGAAACGGCGCGGCTACGAGCTCGGTATACACATGACTTTCGACCACCGGCTGAAAAGCATCGCGAAAACGGGCAACCGGCTCACGGGCGTCTTCATCAACGAAACAACGGGCGCGGCCATCGAGCGTACTGCCGACCAGATCGTGGTCGAACACGGTACGCTGCCGATGGACGCGCTCTATCACGACTTGCGGGCGCAGGCGGCCAACAATGGCGTCACCGATCTGGACACGCTGCTGGCCAACAAACCGCAGCCGTTGACGGCGACGCCCGGCGCCCGCTTCGAATTGCACCGCATCGGCGACGCGGTGGCGAGCCGCAACATCCACGCCGCCGTGTATGACGCGCTGCGCCTGTGTCACGTGATGTGAATTTGTTTGACCTGGTGTTGAACCTTCGTATATAGGAACCACAATGGCTGACCTCGACATCGTCATCAGAAACGGAACCGTCGCTACCGCCGCCGATGTGATGCGCTGCGACGTGGGAATTCGCGACGGACGTATTGTCACTCTCGCAGATAAGCTTCCCGCCGGCGATCGGGAGTTCGACGCCGGAGGCAAGTTCGTGCTGCCCGGCGGCATCGACAGCCATTGCCACATCGAGCAGCTTTCGTCGTCCGGCGTCGTGTGCGCGGACGACTTTTATTCGGGCAGCGTGTCCGCGGCGTTCGGCGGCACCACCACCATCATCCCCTTTGCCGCTCAACATCACGGGCAATCTTTGCGCGAGGTGGTGAAGAACTACCATGCCTGCGCCGATCCCAAGGCCGTCATCGACTATGCCTTTCACCTGATCATTTCCGATCCCGACGAACAAGTAATGGGCCAGGAGCTTCCCGCGCTCATCGAGGACGGCTATTCGTCGTTCAAGGTTTATATGACCTACGACGCGCTGCGCCTCGATGATCATCAAATGCTGCAAGTGTTCGAGGTGGCCCGGCGCCACGGCGCCATGGTCATGGTCCATGCCGAAAATCACGACATGATTCGCTGGCTCACGGATCGTTTATTGGGCGGCGGCTACCGGCAGCCCAAGTACCATGCCGTCAGTCACCCGCGGGTCGGCGAGGGAGAAGCCACCCACCGCGCCATCTGTCTGGCGGAGCTCGTGGACGTGCCGATGCTCATCGTGCATGTCTCAACCGGCGAAGCCATCGATGAGATCCGCCGCGCCCAGAACCGTGGGTTGAAGATCTACGGAGAGACCTGCCCGCAGTATTTGTTCCTGACAGCCGCGGATCTGGATCTTCCCGGTGCCGAGGGAGCCATGATGTGCTGCAGCCCCCCGCCCAGGGACGAGGCCGCCCATGCGGCCGTGTGGCAAGGCCTCGCCAACGGCACCTTCCAGGTGTTCTCTTCCGATCACGCCCCCTACCGTCACGATGAAACCGGCAAGCTCGCATCCGGCCCCGATCCGAGCTTCCATCAAATCGCCAACGGCGTCCCCGGTATCGAACTGCGCCTGCCGCTGCTGTTCTCCGCCGGCGTGCAGGGCGGGCGCATCGATCTCAACCAGTTCGTGGCGCTCACTGCCACCAATGCGGCGAAGCTCTACGGCTTGTATCCGCGCAAGGGGACCATTGCCGTGGGTTCCGACGCCGATATTGCCATTTGGGATCCAGAGAAGAAGTTCACCGTCGAGTACGAGTTGCTGCACGACCACGTGGGCTACACGCCCTACACAGGGCAGGAAATCAGGGGCTGGCCGGAAACGGTATTGAGCCGGGGCCGGGTCGTGATCCACGACGGCACACTTCAAGTGGAACGCGGCAGCGGTGCTTTTCTTCCCTGTGCCAAACCCGAGGCCGCACAGCCTCTTGGAAAACTCGTCCCGGAAATGCACCCGGAGAAAAACTTCGGCGCCGAGCTTTAGATAAACGAGAAAAGAATCCGAAGGAGCAAACCATGTCGCGTTATCTGAAAATCGCCGCCGCCCAACTGGGGCCCGTGCATCTGGCAGACGACAGAAAAAGCGTCGTCAAACGCCTCGTGGACATGTTGCGTGAAGCCGATTCGCGGGGTTGCAAGCTCGTGGTCTTCACGGAGCTGGCGCTGACGACCTTTTTCCCCCGCTACTGGATGGAGGATCCGGCGCAGATAGATGCCTACTTCGAAAAGGAGATGCCCAACGATGCCACTCGCCCGTTATTCGACGAGGCCAAGCAGCTGGGGATCGGCTTTTACCTGGGCTACGCGGAGCTCGCCCGGGAGAACGGCGAATCCCACCACTACAACACCTCTATCCTGGTGGGGTCCGACGGCAATATCGTCGGCAAATACCGCAAGGTGCATCTTCCCGGGCACGACGATAACCGGCCCGATGCCGCCTACCAGCATTTAGAGAAAAAATACTTCGAAGTCGGCAATCTGGGCTTTCCGGTATGGCAGATGTACGACCACATCGTCGGCATGTGCATCTGCAACGATCGGCGCTGGCCGGAGACCTATCGCGTCATGGGACTCAAGGGCGCCGATCTCGTGATGCTCGGCTACAACACGCCCAACAGCAACGCCTATCATCCGGAGCCCGTGCATCTGAAGATGTTTCACAACCTGTTGTCAATGCAGGCCGGCGCCTATCAGAACGGCACGTGGGTAGTGGCGGCGGCCAAGGCGGGGGCCGAGGATGGCTATGGTCTCATCGGCGGTTCCTGCATCATCGCGCCCACCGGAGAGATTGTCGCCCAGGCGCTTACCGAAGAAGACGAAGTCGTCAGCTACGACTGCGATCTCGATCTGGGTCAGTACATCAAGAAGACAATTTTCGACTTCGACGCCCACCGGCGCATCGAGCACTACGGCCTGATAACGGAACAGACCGGCGTTATTCCACAACCCGAGGACTGAGTCCCTCGAAATCGAACAGCTGCCGATCGGCCAGGTGCGATGGGCGTACCCGCTGCAAGCCGCGGAAAATCTGCTCGATCCGGCCCGGCGTCGCTTCCTCCCAGGCGCGCAGCATGCTCTTGATCCTTGCTCGTTCGAGGTTGTCCTGAGATCCGCACAGATCGCATGGAATGATGGGAAACTCGCGCATGCGCGCGTAATCCGCGATATCAGACTCGGCGCAATAAGCCATGGGCCGAATGACCACATGACGCCCATCGTCACTCAGAAGCTTCGGTGGCATGGCTTTCACTTTGCCCGCGTGAAAGAGATTCAGAAAGAAAGTCTCGACGATGTCTTCACGGTGATGACCGAGGGCGATCTTGGTAATGCCGTGCTCCGATGCGTACCGATAGAGCGCACCCCGGCGCAGGCGTGAGCACAGACCACAATAGGTTTTACCTTCGGCAACGGCGCCGACCACGACGCTGTAGGTATCCTGCTCCAGGATGTCGTAGGCGACGCCCAGGGAGGCGAGATACTCCGGCAGCACGTGCCCGGGAAAACCCGGCTGCTTTTGATCCAGGTTGACGGCGACGAGCTCGAACGGCACCGGCGCACGCCGTTGCAGCGCCAGCAGAAAGTCCAGCATGCTGTAGGAGTCTTTACCGCCCGACATGCACACCATGATCCGGTCGCCGGATTCGATCATGCGGTAATCAACCACGGCCTTGCCGACCAGATGACGCAACCGTGTCTCGATGCGCTTGCCTTCACTGCTTGCGTTGGCGGAATCGCCTGGCGCTGCTTCCAAGTGCAACACTGGTAACGCTGTCGACATTACAAAATCCTCACCATTAATACGTGCTCAATATCGGCTTCCATGAAGACCTCACCGCGCGCTACAAAATTCAGAGCGGAATAAAACTCCGCAGCTTGAACCTGGGAGTGTAAATGGATCTCCGCAAACCCCCGATCCCGTGCCACTGCCGCCAGGTATTCCACCAGCTGCGTACCCACACCCTGACCGCGCCACTGTTTGTGCACGGCAATGCGGCCCACGTGACCGTCGGGCAGCATGCGTGCGGTGCCAACTATCTCGCTTTCGCCGATCTGCGCCAGTACGTGCACACAATCCTGGTCCCGGCCGTCGAAATCCAGAGTTTCGGAAATGCCCTGCTCGACACTGAATACCGTATTGCGCACAGCGCGGATCGCGGCACTGTTCCTCTCCCAGTCGGCCAACGAGATCTGCAGGTTCTCAGGGGAATCCATGGGGTTTTCGAAAAGCTCCGCTAAGATGGGAAGACGGCTTAAGGGGTGATCATGGCGAGTGCGAAAGCAGAGTGCAAAGGGGACACCGCACGGCCGGTCCGGCCCAGGGACGCGGCGAGCCTGATCCTGTTGCGTCTGGACACGAGCGAGCACCAGGTCCTGGTGGGCAGGCGCCCTGCCGGCGCCCGCTTCCTGCCCGGGCGCTACGTCTTCCCCGGCGGCGCCCTGGAGCCCGGCGACAGCCGCGCCCGGCCGGCGTCGGAGCTCGGCGTGGGCATGTCCAACCTGATGGCGGTCGGCGGCGACGATAAGCGCGCGCGCAGCCTGGCCATGGCCGCCGTTCGGGAAACCTTCGAGGAGACCGGCTTGCTGCTGGCCAGGCCGGGCGACGTGGGGCCGGCGGCGTCGGAGAGTTGGTCTGTAATGCGCGAGCGGGGCGTCGCGCCGGCCCTCGCGCGCCTCACTTACGTCGGCAGGGCGATCACCCCGGTGCGGAGCCCGATCCGCTTCCACGCGCGCTTCTTCGTCGCCGACGCCCGCTACTCAACGGGTGACCTCGGCGGCGACAGCGAGCTCGTGGATCTGCACTGGTGCCCGGTCAAGGAGCTCGCCGACTTGCCCACCATCGCCGTCCAGTCCTTCATGCTCACCCACGCCGTCGCCGCGATGACCGGCGACACGTCCGGCCCGGCCGGCAAGCCCCTCTTCACCCAACGCGCCGGCCAACGCTACATCCGCTACGACAAGCCCCGCCCCTGAACCAAAACCTGCCCGCAATCCCTGTAGGAGCGAGCTTGCTCGCGCCACGTCTAATCTGAGACCTCATTCGCGAGCAAGCTCACCCTACACCGCAACCAACACAAACCGCGCCGCCGCGTCCAGCTTACCCTCGCAAGAGACTTCCCCCCGATCGACCAGATAGATCAGAGTCGAAAACACCGACCGCGCCGCCGCTCGGTACATCGTCTCCGGCAGATCCACATACATCCGCGGCACCATCTCGGCGATCCTGTCCACACCCTCGACGAGACAGGCACGAATCTCCTCCGCCCGTTCCAGCCGGTGCGCGATCAGCCCCTCAACCAACGGCTTCGGGTCCCGAATACACGGACCATGGGTCGGCCAGTAGCATGCATCGTCCCGAGCGAGAAGCAGCTCCAAACTCTCGAGATACGACGCGATATCGCCATCCGGCGGCGAGATGATGGTCGTCGACCACCCCATTACGTGATCCCCGGAGAACAGCGCCTTCTCCTCGCGCCACTGGAAGCACATATGATTGGAGGTATGCCCCGGGGTGTGCACGCACTCTACCGACCAGCCGTCGCCGCTGACGACGTCGCCGTGGGCGAGATGCACATCCGGCACGAAGTCGGCGTCGGCCCCCTCCTCCACCTGTGTACCAGCGTCGATACGCCCGCTGCCGTGCCTACCAAACCCGTAGGTGCGCGCGCCGGTCGCCGCCTGCACCGCCCGGCAGGCAGGAGAATGATCGCGATGCGTATGGGTCACCAGCAGATGGGTGATGGTCTCGCCCTCGAGCGCCGCCAGCAGCGCATCAATGTGCTCCGCGATATCCGGTCCCGGATCCACCACAGCGACGTTCCCATCGCCGACGACGTACGTCCCCGTACCGTGCCAGGTAAAGGGGCTCGGATTCCGCGCGACGACGCGCCGCAGCATCGGTGCGACCTGGTCCATCCGCCCATACTCGAACTCATACTCGCGACTGAATGGTAAGGAAACAGACACCGGACGCTGTCTTAACCCAGCTGCTGTTTCAGAAAGTCGAGCGTACGCCGCCACGCCAGCGCGGCATCCTCTCCGTCGTATCGGGCGCTGGTCGGATTCGCGAATGCGTGCTGTGCATCGTACCAGTGGCTTGTATAAGTCTTACCAGCCGCATCCATCGCCGACTCAAAACCCGAAACCATCTCCTTATTAATCCACTGATCCTGTGTCGCATAGTGACCCAGCACGGGCCCCTTCAGAGTCCCGAGCTCATCGGCAGTCTTGTTAACCCGTCCGTAGTAGACGATGGTGGCATCGACCGGCGAAGACAGTGACGCGTTGAGTGACCATCCACCACCGAAACACCATCCGATGGTCGCGATTTTATCTCCAGCGCGCGCATCTTCACGCAGCCACTTCACCCAAACGTTCAGCGTCTCCGTAGCCGCCATCGGATCCACTGCCTTCATCAGGGCGCGTGCATCGGCGCGTGTATCCGCGACATGACCACGATACAGATCCACCGCCAGCGCCTTGTAGCCCTGATCTGCGAACTCCGAAGCAACACTCTTGATCTGGTTATTCAGCCCCCACCACTCATGGATCAGAAGGATGCTGCCCTTGGTCTGGCCCTGAGGCGTGGCTAATGCGGCCTTGACGGTCCTCCCATCCGAGAGCTTGGCCTCGACCTCCTGTAATCCCGCGGAAACTGCGGCTGCAAGACGCGGACTAGCGAGTACGGTGGCAAGGGGAAGCGACGTTAATCCCTTGAGAAATCGACGGCGATCGGACATGGCTCTCCTCCTGAGATTTGGTGGAATTATCGTGAATAATCGAGGTATGACCCTTACAGAATTCTACCAGCAGAAATCCCGGAGACTAAGACATCAGTTCGGGAAGCGAGTTCGGGATGCCGGAAGCATTGCGAAAGGTAAGTTTCGACCCTTTTTGGTCAGTCGCGACCTGATCGTCGAACGTCCGCTACGCCAGTGCCACTTCAACCGGTCGACGCAACACATTGGCTAAATCGTTCCGCTGGTGTTCTGAAGTCTAACGTTTTCCTTGGCCGCTCATTGAGCTGCCTGGCGACCGCATTCAGCTTGTTCTGATGGATGCCTGACAGGTCCATTCCCTTGGGGAAGTACTGGCGCAGCAGTCCATTGGTGTTTTCATTCGAACCACGTTGCCACGGACTTCGCGGATCGCAGAAGTAGACCTTGATGTCCGTGTCGAGACTGAAACGTTGATGATCGGCCATCTCGCTGCCACGATCCCAGGTAAGGGGCATCCGTTCCGCCGGCCAACAGCACGCCCGAGTCGTAGTCCCGCTTTACGTTGATCAGGAAATTCCGTCGGTAGCGCGTCATCTCGCCAAATCCTTGGGCTTGGTAGAACGCTTCTTTGCCGGTGTAGAAGTACTCCCGGCCTTTCGCCGCGTTGGCATAATACTTCTCGATTTCCTTGCGCCCATAAATGTCGACCACCAACGGATTGCGTAAGAAACCCCGATCCTTGTCTTCGGTGATGCGGGTGCCGGCGAGCACTTCGCCCAGTACGACGGTGGTAACAATGAACCGGCCGTCTTCCTTCATCATGTCGAACATGGCTTCCGGCACGACATGCGGTCCGCCCAGATGCGCCCAGCCGTCGAGGCCGGTATTCCGCATCCACATTGCATCGAGATTCATGGACCACAAGTCGGCGACGGTTTTCATGCCCCTCTTGTGAGCATCTTCGATCAAACGCCAGGCAACCTGAACCGAGATGCCGCGATAAAGCTTTATCATCTTGATGCCGTCGTCCTGGTACTCGCCAAGATAGTCCGGGATATTGTCGTATTCCGTGATTATATTTGGGTCTATGCCACCCCAGCCGGTCGGGCGTTGCGTGATTGGCGCGCCGACGACGAACATGCGAGGGCCCAGAATGTCATCTCGACCTCGACGGCAATTCGCGATCGGCCGAAGCCTGCCTCCCTGTCGAATTGCCTAGGCCGCCGAAATTGGCTTGGACGCTGTGCCCCCTCCCCTGCGGTGCCGGCAGATTGCCGAACGATCATACGAAAGGGACGCGTAGCTAAATCGTAACTCGATGAGGCTCTTTGGGGTTCTTTGGCGCATTGCGTAGCAGGGTTCGGAGTCATGCGGGCGTTGCAAGGTATTGATTTAGTTGCAACTCCAATGTGACCTACTGTCTTCGAACCACGTGGTCGGGGGTTCGAGTCCCTCCGGGCGCGCTGACAAGTGCCTTTCTCGGCTTTGGTTTCGAAGTCGGCATCGCCGTGCTGTCCGTCCTGTCGATTCTCGGCGCCCTGGTGGCGTTAACCATGAGGCATGTGCAGGGTTGAAGGGATAGGCGGCCAGGGGGTCAATTCCTGTGACGCCAACTGCTCGCGCCGGGCGGTCGAGATCCTGGTCAGGCGCGCCTGCATGCTACAGACTGTAAGCCATGAGCGTGGAATCAACGGTATCGCTGGCGGTTTTCGTATTCGCGTGTGCCGCAGCGGCGACGCCCGGAATTGTTTTTCGACCCGGTGATTGGTATCGGGCGCTCGCGAAACCCTCCTGGCGTCCGCCCGACTGGCTGTTCGGTCCGGTTTGGTTTGTGCTCTACCTTTGCATCGCCGTATCCGGCTGGCTCGTATGGCGGGTGGAAGACGGGCACGGCGCCTCATTGGCGCTTACGGTGTACGCCGTGCATCTCGTGCTCAACGGTCTCTGGTCGGTCGTGTTTTTCCGCCTGCGCCGCCCGGATTTGGCGTTCGTCGAGATCGTGTGTCTATGGTTTTCTATCCTGGCGACGATGGTCGTATTTCATCCTGTCAATGAAACAGCAAGCTACATTCTCGTGCCCTATTCGTTGTGGGTCACGTTCGCAATGGTGCTCAACTTCCGCATTTGGCGTCTAAACTCTGCAGGTCCTATACGGTGAGCGCTTCCAGGCTGTTCTGACGTTGCGCCACAGCGGCGATTTTTCCGCGTCGGGTAAGTGCTGCAATTTGGCTGAACAGAGTGCGCGGAAGCGCTTTCTCCCCTGAGGACTCGATCAGCCGCCCTGCGTAGCCGCCACGTTCCGCATGTTCGCGCGGTGCAGGGGCCAAGGCGGAAGCCCTGTGTCCCGCCGTCCCCTGTCGACGCGCTTGCCGCTATCGGTCACGCGGTCTCGCGTTGCGCCCGTGACCGGTTTTCTGCTAACTCGCCCTCGCGGTGCGGCTGTCCACGGCTGAACTCCCATACAGTGAGTCCGAGACCGATGAGCATCATTACGAACACGAAAATAGCCACTGTGAAAAGCATCGTGTCGCTCATCGTGCAGACCCTCTCGCCGCCAGGCTCGAAAGCTTGAAGTAGATCCCGAACGCAAGTATCGACGGCACCCAAATGGCAGTGAACAGACCCTGCTCAAGGTAGCCGTTGAACCAGAAGAAGCCCGAGACGGCGAACGAGACCGCCACCGCTAGCAGAATGAAAATGTCGGACAGTCTAAACATTTCGAATACCTCTATTACTGGTTGACCCTTGGCCGAGACCCATCCCGAAGGTCGTTCGGGGCTCGCCACTCAGATTTCATGGAATCCGATCGCAGCGAGCAGAAGACCTCCGATAGTGAAGGAAGCGGGAATGCGAAGGCCGGCAATCCCGAATACTTCTGCCATCGAGGGCACCGACTCCAGAAAGCCCAAGGGCAGCCACACGAAAAATGGAGTCGCCATTGCCACTCCGAGAAAACCGAGATAACGCCGAGCGCGGCTGAATCGTGCCGGCTGCTCTCTAACCTCGTCCTTCAAGGTGGAAGTCGCCAGCGCTGCGCCGAGGCGCGCCTCATTCGAGGTGCGTTCCCCTGAATAGGACATCCGCTTAAAAGCCTTTTTGAATTTGATTTCTCAACGTGGCCATGATCTCAAGCCCGATGTGATGCAGTGGTATGTTCGGCGTGATGATTGTGTGAAATTGTGTGTCAGAGCCGCTACATATGCGGCGCGAGCCCGGGCGGACAGGGCCCGGGCCCCGTCTGCTCATCATCGATGATCGGCGCGGTGGTTGAGCAATTCCGCAGGGATGCGGTATGTGTACGAGACGCCCTCACCGACCAGTTTGATCCATGTCCTCGCAACGTCCCACACGACACGGTCCACCTTGACCTCCACACCGTGTAGGGGCATCGAGGCTTCCAGTCGTCCGTCTTTTCGCAGGGTCAGGCCGGTTTGCACATCGGGCGCCCTGGAGCGGAACGAGATCCCCACATCGCCTTGCGTTATCTCGCCCAGACCATCGAAGAGTTCGTGGAAGGCGGCGACAACCGCATCCCAATCCGCGATCGAAAGCCCCTGGTGGTCTTCATCTTCCTCTCGACGAGAACGGCACTGGGGGTGTTGGTCGGCGCGCATACTTGCTGAGACCGCCGACTACAAGATGGATTCCACCGCGCGACGCATGGTGCCCGACATCGGATCTACGCTGCTTTCGAAGCGCCCGACGACCTTGCCGTCTCGATCGACAAGATACTTGTTGAAGTTCCAGTTCGGGGTTCCAGCCTGAAGTGATAACTCCTGGAATAACTGGTGTGCATCTGGTCCGCGAACTCTTTGCTCGGACAGCATCGTGAAAGTCACGCCGTAATTCACGTAACAAATACGCGCGGCCGTCTCTTCGTCACTCGCGGCCTGCCTGAAGTCGTTGGACGGCACACCCAGAACCACGAGACCCTGATCTTTGTACTGTTGATGCAGCCTCTCGAGCCCTTTGAACTGCGGGGTGAAACCACAATGGCTAGCTGTGTTGACGATAAGCAACGGTTTGCCTCCGAACGCATCGCACAGATTGACCCGCTCCTCGGATCTCAATTTGCGAAT